>DASRIR010000315.1:0-13341 GCA_035649875.1 Burkholderiales bacterium
CGGCGAGCAGCGCCGCGCATACGGGAAGGCGCTTGAGCATACCGCTATCCTAGCGCTGCTCCTGGCCCTGCTCTGGAGCGGCGTGGCGGTTGCGCAGGATCGTTTCTTCGATTCGCGCGGCGTGCGCATCCGCTACATCGAGCACGGCGCCGGCGCTTCGGTGGTGCTGATCCACGGCTTCACCGCGAATATCGAGCGCGCCTGGGTGCAGACCGAGATCTTGCCAAGCCTCGCGCGCGACTACCGCGTGGTCGCGCTCGACCTGCGCGGGCATGGGGAGAGTGACAAGCCGCGCGAGCCCGCCGCCTACGACGCTATTGCGCTGGACGTGATCCGCCTCCTCGATCACCTCGGCATCGAACGCACGCACGCGGCCGGCTACTCGCTCGGCGGCATCATCCTCGCCAAGCTCCTGACTACGCATCCCGATCGCTTTCGCAGCGCGGTGCTGGGCGGCGCGGCGTACCGGCGCTCGCAAAGCAAGGAGGCCGACGAGCAAACCGAAGCCGCGGCGCGCGAGATCGAGGCCGGGATCTACCGCGCCCTCGTGGTATCGACCGCGCCGACCGACGAGCCGCCGCCGACGGAAGCGCAGATCCGTGCGCGCTCGCTCGAGATCACCGCGCTCAACGACCGCTTCGCGCATGCGGCGCTGATGCGGTCGCGGCGCGCGCTCCTCGTCACCGACGCCGAGATCGCCGCGGTGCGCGTGCCCACGCTCGCGATCGTCGGCGGCGCCGACCCGGCGGCGCCGCGCGTCCAGGCGATGCAGAAGCGCTGGCCGGGGCTCGAGGTTGTCGTCGTCCCCGGAGCAGCCCATCCGACGGTCCACGCACGCGGCTTGCCTCGCAACCCGGAGTTCGCAGCCGCGATCCGCCGGCACATTGCACGGCAGCCCTAGCGCCCCCATATAGTCAAAGACCTATGAAGTACAAGGACTATTACAAGATCCTGGGCGTCGGGCGCGGTGCGAGCGAGGACGAGATCAAGAAGGCGTACCGCAAGCTCGCGCGCAGGTACCACCCGGACGTCTCCAAGGAAGCGAACGCCAAGGAGAAGTTCCAGGAGGTGTCCGAGGCGTACGAGACGCTGCGCGACAAGGAAAAGCGCTCGGCTTACGACAGCCTGGGCAGCGGCTTCCGCCCGGGGCAGGACTTCCGTCCGCCGCCCGACTGGTTCGACCGCTTCGGCGGCGGCGGCCGCGCCGAGGACCTGCATGGCGTGGACCTCGGCGAGCTGTTCGAATCGATGGGCATCTTCGGCCGCGCGCAACGCCGCTCGCGCCGCTCCTTCGCGGGGGAAGACTACGAAGTACCGGTGAGGCTGAGCCTGGAGGAAGCGTTCCGCGGCGCCGAGCGCACGGTGCAGACCGACCGCGGCAGCTTCACCGCGCGTATTCCGCGCGGCGCGACCGACGGCCAGCGCCTGCGGCTGCGCGGCAAGGGCGGCCCCGGGATGAACGGCGGCGCGCCCGGCGATCTCTATCTGCAGATCGCGCTCGAGCCGCACCCGCTCTATCGCACGCACGGCCACGACCTCGAGGTCGAGGTGCCGCTCGCGCCGTGGGAGGCGGCGCTCGGCGCGGACATCGAGGTGCCGACGCTCGAAGGCCGCGTGAAGATGAAGGTGCCTGGAGGATCCAAGGCCGGCCAGAAGCTGCGCCTCGCGGGCAAGGGACTGCCCCGGCCCGACGGCGGCGCAGGCGACTTGTACGCCGTGCTGAGCATCGCTGTGCCCGGCACGCTCACCGCGCGCGAGAGGGAGCTGTACGAGGCGCTGCGCGAGACCTCGCGCTTCAACCCGAGGCTCAAGTTCGGCTAGGCATGCTCCTTGCGACGGCGGGGCGCATGGCACTCACCCAGAAACAGACGCAGGAGCTGCACCACGCGATCGAGCACCGGCGCGCCGCGCTCCTTGTGGAGCTGCGCGAGGACGTGGAGAAGACCCGCCAGGGCTTCGAGGACCACGCCGGGCCGGCGTCCGACGCCGGCGACGAATCCGTGGCGTCGCTGATGGCCGACCTCGACCACGCCGAGCTGGGGCGCGACCTGTCCGAGCTGCGCGAACTGGAAGCCGCGCGCACGCGTCTGGCCGACGGCAATTACGGCATCTGCGCGGACTGCGGCGGCGACATCGGCTTCGAGCGGCTGCGCGCCACGCCGGCCGCGGTGCGCTGCGTCGACTGCCAGCGCGTGCACGAAAAAACCTACGCCGGTCCTAATACCTCGAGTTTGTAGCAACCCAATTCGGGGTCAGGGCCACAACTCTGTTTTCCCGGACGTGACGGCGAATTGTGGCCCTGGCCCCGAATTCGGTCAGGCCCTTAGGACGCACTTGTCGTAGAGCCGGGGAAAGGCACCCGCGGGGTCGTACTTCTTCTTGAGCGCGTCGTAGGCGGCACCGCCGTAGCGCTGGTCGAAATCGTCCTCGGCGAAGTAGCTGTCCGAGTAGAGCGACTTGATGCCGCCGAGCTCGCTCACCTTGTCCTCGATCAGCCGGTTGAAGTGACCGGGAGGATGCGCCTCGCGCGTTCGCTTCACGTCCCAGAAGCCGAAGTTCACGTACCAGGTGTTCTTTACGGGATAGAGGACGAAGCGCCCTGAATGCGCCTGCGGCCCGATCGGGCATACCCACTGCGGCCACAGCCCGATGTGCTTGGCATAGAAGTCGAGAAACTCGGCCGCGCGCGCGATCGGGATGTCGACGTCCTGGATCACCGACTCGGAATGCAGGCCGAGCAGGCGCTCGAGCTTCCTGGTCACGCCGACGCGGCTGTTCCAGCGCATGATCCTGGTATAGGTCTTCGAGCCCAGGCGGCGCGGACCATAGAAGCGGCGAACGAGCGGGTTCTGGGCGAACACGTTCTTCGAGCACCAGAACCAGTCGGTGTCCCAGCGCCAAACATAGTCGTGCACCGTGAGGTAGTCCTCGCGCTTCTCGGCGATCGACCGGTAGTAGATGTGCTCGTAGGTGTAGTCGCTCGTGTAGGGAGCGCGGTCGGCGAAGCGGCCGAGGGTGATGAACAGCTTGTCCGGGGAGAACACCGTACCGTCGACGAAATCGGCCGCGCCTGCCGCGAGGTGCTTTCCCAGCTCGCGAAAATAGCTTTCCCCGTCGGTGAAAGGCAGATGCTCCAGCCGCACGTAAGGCCGCACCGGGATGGTCCTCGCCTTGACGCGCAGCGCGTAGCCGAGCGTGCCGTACGAGTTCGGAAAGCCGAAGAAGAGATCGGCGTGCGCGTTGTCCGCGGTGCAGGCGACCACGCGGCCGTCGCCGAGCAGCACGTCGAGCTCGAGCATGGTGTCGTGCACCAGGCCGTGGCGGTGCGACGAAGACTCGATGCCGACGCCGGCCACCGCGCCGCCGAGCGTGATGGTCTTGAGCTGCGGCACCACTGCCGGCATCACGCCGTGCGCCAGGCATTCCCGAGACAAGTCCTCGTACGAGATCATGCCCTCGGCCTCAACCGCATTGTCTTTTACGGAAAGCACTTGATTGAAGCCACGGACGTCGAGCCGCCGGCGCGCCGAGGCGGCGCGGTCGCGGAACAGGTTGGAGGTGTCCTTGGCGAGCGCGACCGGGCCCTCATTGCGGCCCCGGGCTTGCCGCATCGACTGGATCAGGGACTCGCGCTTCGCAGCGTGCGCTGCCAGCGCGTCAGCCATGCCCGTAGCGGCGCGGTGCGGCTTTTTCTTCTTCCCGGTAGAGGAACTCGCGGCCCATCGGATAGCCCGACTGGGTCACGTTGCCCTTCGAGAACACGATCTGGAACAGATGCGTGCGGCCGTTCGGCGCGCGGAACATCTCGGCGCAGCCGTAGAGGTACACGCGCCAGATGCGGCGGAAGCGCTCGTCAAAGCGCCGCGGGTCGAGCGCGCGGATGCGCTCCCAGTTGCGGTCGAAGCGCTCGGCCCAGACGTCGAGCGTGAGCGCGTAGTGACGCCGCAAGTTCTCGATGTCGAGGATCTCGAGGCCGGCCTTCTCCATCTCCACGATCACGTCGGCGAGGCTCGGGATCCAGCCGCCCGGGAACACGTACTTGCGGATGAAGAAGTCGGTGTCGAAGCGCCCGACGTGGCCGATGAAGTGGATCAGGCCGAGGCCGGCGGTTTTCAGAAGGGCGGCGTGCGAGCGGATCACCTCGGCGAGCGAGCCGCGCCCGGCGTGCTCCAGGCAGCCGATGGACACGACCTTGTCGAACTGCTGGGGCTGCGCGCGGAAGTCGTCGTGCATCTGCACCGCGTTCCTGATACCCAACTTCTCGATCTGCCGACGTGCGTGCTCGGCCTGCGAACCGGTGGTGTTGATGCTGGTAATGCGCACGCCGTAGTGCATGGCGGCGTGCATCAGGAAGCCGCCGAAGCCCGAGCCGACGTCGACCACCTCCTCGCCCGGCTGCAGCAGCACCTTGCGCGCCACGTGGTCGGCCTTGGCGCGCTGCGCTTCCTCCAGCGTGCGCGTGCCTTCCTTCCAGTACGCGCAGGTGTAGAACATATACGGGTCGTCGAGCCAGAACCTGTAGAAGTCGGGCGGCAGCGCGTAATGCGCCTCCGCGTTGGCGCGCGCGCGCGAGCGCTGCGCGTTGGAATGGGTGAGCTCGTGCCAGCGGTTGCGCAGCCAGTTGAGGATGCCGGCGCTGCGGTCCATGCCGCCTTCCATGCCGGCGGCGAGCGCGCTGGGCAGGCTGCCTTCGATGTCCAGATCGTCGTCGAAATACGACTCGAGCAGGCCGACGTGCCCGAACGCGGCAATGCGCCAGTAGGCGCGCGGGTTGCGGAACACCACGGTGAAGGCCGGCACCGCGTCGCGCGATCGACTCTCGGTGCCGTCGGGGTGTCGCAACGCGAAGGGGATCGCGGTTCGCTCACCGACCGCGCGCAATGTTCTCTCGACCTTTGACCTCACGGCACGCGAATTTTACCGTTCTGCCCTTTTTCCTGTTTAGGTGGAATCGGGGGTCCGAGTTCTGCTAGCCTCGCGCCAAGCACCAAAGCTACGCAAGGAGTCGCCATGCCGTCGAAGAAAACCTCCCCGCAAACCTCCCCCGACACCGAGCGCCGCGCCGCCGAACGCCGGGTTCCCCCGAAAGCCGAACCCAAGAACACCCCCCGGCCCTTGAGCTTCACCGGCGAGGGCCGCGTCGACGTTTCCCCCGAAGAGCTGCGCAAGCTGATCTCGGAGGCTGCCTACTACCGCGCCAAGCAGCGCGGCTTCGAGCCCGGCCATGAGCTCGAGGACTGGATCCAGGCGGAGGCGGAAGTGATGCGTCGGGTGGCCGCGCGCGGGGCCTGAACGGACCAGGGCGTCTCCCCGGCGCCGCGCTGAGCCGGACGGCGCACGGCGCCGGGTCGGTTTATTGCTGCGTTCCTGCGTTGCAGGAGCGTGGAATGAAGATCTGTGTACTGAGCCGTACGGGTCGCGGCGGACAATTCGACCCTCACGTGTTTCATCTCGGCCAGCGCCGGCTGCCGGTCGTCGCCGTTCTGGAACAGTGGACCGAGGCGCAATACCGCTACTTCAAGGTGCGGGTCGATGATGGCCGCCGCTTCGTGCTGCGGCATGACCCGGGCACCGGCTCGTGGGAGCTCGCTGCCGCCTATGGCGGCGGGACGCTGCCCGCCGCCATAGTGCGGATCTAGATCCTAGCGGCTGGGCGACGACCCCCCGCTGGCGGGGGCGCTTGCGCCGCCACCGGCGGCCGCGGGCGACCCGGCGGCAACCTGGCGGCTACCCAATACCTCGATTTCGACGCGCCGGTCGGGCTGCAGGCAGGTCACCAGCTTCTTGTTGGCGGCGCGCTCCGCTCCGAGCTTCTTGCAGTCGTCGCCGGTCACCGGCTGAGACTCGCCCTTGCCCGCGGCAGTAATGGCCTTGGCCTTCGCGCCCTGCTGGGTAAGGTAATCCTTGACCGCCTGGGCGCGCTGCTCGGAAAGCTTCTGGTTGTAGTCCTCCGAAGCGATCCGGTCCGCGTGGCCGACGGCCACAATCTCGTCGACATCGGCGTCCTTGATCTCCGCGGCCAGCTGGTCAAGGCGCGCCTTGCCGGAGTCCTTCAGCTCGGCCTTGTTGAAATCGAACAGCACGTCGGTCGAGAGCGTGAGCTTCTGGATCACCGGGCGCGGCGGCTCGGGCGCCACGACGGCTACCGGCGCCGGGGGCGGCGCAGGCTGCACCGCGGGCGCGGCCGCTACGACCGGGGGCGGCGGCGGCACCGAGGCCACGGCTATGCGGTCGCAGGGGTCGACCGAGTTTGCAGGCACCCAGGTGCCGGAGCGCACGCACTGGCCGAATCCGCTCAGCACCACGCGGCCGTCCGAGGCCGTGGCGTAGCCCGGGAGCCCGGGGGTACCGCCGCTGCCGGTCTGCGCGCTCGCGGTGGCGGCGAACGCGCTCAGGGCCGCGGCGATTGCCACCGCGCTTAGTCGGGACGTCGGGTTGAATCGCTTGGTCATAGTCGGCTTCCTTTCGAATCGGCACTGCAAAAAGTTCCGCGACGGGGGTGATGGCCCGGGTGGCGGGTTGGAGTAGCACGAAAGGATCAGCAACTAACGTGCCTCGACCGGACTATGTCGCCTTCGCACGATTTGCTGCACTGCGCGGGTAACGTGCGCACCCATGAGCCACGCCTATACCGTGATCGGCATCCTCTGCGCCGCGCTGCTCTTCGGACTCGCGGCTTGCGAACGCGAAGGCCCGGCGGAGAAAGCCGGTCGGAGCGTTGACCGCGCCGCGAAGGACGTGCGCGACGCCGTCAAGAAGTAGGTCTTTTCTATCAAAGGAATAATCAAATTCGATTTGCCCTATTGAGCGCCGGGTCGTAGGCTCGTCCTCCCCAACGGAGGACTCCCTATGAAAGCGCTCAAAGGCAGCAAGACGCACGACAATCTGAAGGCCGCGTTCGCCGGCGAATCGCAGGCGAACCGCCGCTACCTCTATTTCGCCGCGAAAGCCGACGTCGAAGGCCAGAACGACGTTTCCGCTCTGTTCCGCTCGACCGCCGAAGGCGAGACCGGCCACGCGCACGGCCACCTCGAGTACCTCGAGCAGGTCGGCGACCCCGCCACCAACCTGCCGATCGGCCGCACGCGCGAGAACCTGAAGGCCGCGGTCGCGGGCGAGACGCACGAGTACACCGACATGTATCCCGGCATGGCGAAGCAGGCGCGCGACGAAGGCTTCGGCGAGATCGCCGACTGGTTCGAGACGCTCGCCAAGGCCGAGCGCAGCCACGCCAATCGGTTCCAGAAAGCGCTCGACGGCCTGTCGGATTAACTGAGCGACCGATGCGCGAGGGTTCGCTCGAGGCTCCGACTCGACATCCGCTTGCCTGGAAGCAGGCGGAGTTCTGGGATCAGCAGAAGGCCGAGAAGGAGCTCGAGCGCATCTTCGACATCTGCCATGGCTGCCGCCGCTGCGTCAGCCTGTGCACGGCGTTTCCCACGCTGTTCGACCTCGTTGATTCCTCGCAAACCTTGGAGGTCGACGGCGTAAAGAAGGAGGACTACTGGAAGGTCGTCGACCAGTGCTACCTCTGCGACCTCTGCTACATGACCAAGTGCCCCTACGTTCCGCCGCACCCGTGGAACGTGGATTTCCCGCACGTCATGCTGCGCGCCAAGGCGATCAAGTTCAAGCAAGGTGTCAAGCTGCGCGACCGCCTGCTCTCCTCGACCGACGCGCTCGGCAAGCTCGCCGCGATCCCGGTGGTGGCGCAGACCGTCAACGCCCTCAATGCGAACGTCCTCTCGCGCCGCGCGATGCAGGCGGTTCTCGGAGTACACAAGGACCGGAAGCTGCCGCCGTACGCGCCGCGGAAATTCAGATCTTCTTTCAAGCAAGGGGGATCGTTCCCGGTCCGGGACGGGAAAAACACGCCGGGGAAGGTGGCGATCTTTTCGACCTGCTACGCGAATTACAACGAGCCGGCAATGGGGCACGACCTGCTCGCCATCCTCGCGCACAACGAAATCCCGTATGCGGTGGTCGAGAGCGAGATGTGCTGCGGCATGCCCAAGCTCGAGCTGGGCGACCTCGAGGGCGTCGATTCTCTTAAAACCAAAAATCTTCCTGTGCTCGCGCGTTATGCGCGGGACGGCTTCGCCATCCTCGCGCCCGTGCCCTCGTGCGCGCTGATGTTCAAGCAGGAGCTGCCGCTCATGTACCCGGACGACGCCGACGCGATCGCAGTGCGCGACGCGATGTTCGACCCGTTCGAGTACTTCGTGCTGCGGAAGAAGGACGGCCTGCTCAAGACCGACTTCAAGCAGGCGCTGGGAAAAGTGTCCTACCACATCCCCTGTCATGCGCGAGTGCAGAACATGGGCCAGAAGACGCGCGAGATGCTGGAATCGATTCCCGGCACCGAGGTGACCACGGTCGAGCGCTGCGCCGGCCACGACGGCACCTGGGGCGTGAAGGCCGAGTACTTCGACAACTCGATGAAGATCGGCCGCCCCGTGTTCCGCATGATGGCCCAGGCCGGAGCGGCGGGGGCGTCTTACTACGTCAGCTCGGATTGTCCGATCGCCGCGCGGCACATCCTCCAGGGCATGGGCGACGCGGCCGGTACGGCCGTGAAGGCCCATCCGCTCACGCTGCTACGCACGGCCTACGGCATCTAGCGGTTCTGCTGCTCGTCGGCTGCGCGCCGCTCAAGCCGGTGCCGGCGGGCGAGCTCGCCTTCGGCGTGCTCGGCGATACGCCCTACACACGGGACGAGGTCGAGCGCCTCGACGGGCTGATCGACGAGATCAACGGCCAGCCGCTCGCGTTCGTGGTGCACGTGGGCGACATCGGCTCGAGCGCGTTCGCGTGCGGCGACGAATGGCTGCAGGCGCGAAAGGAGCAGTTCGCGCGCATCCGCCACCGCTTCATCCTGGTTCCGGGCGACAACGAGTGGAGCGACTGCAAGAACCCGCTCGCGCGGCTGAAGCGCTGGCGCGAGATCTTCTGCGAAACCCCGCGCGAGTTTTGCGAGCACCAGCGCTGGGAAGCCGGCGGCTGGGTATTCGTTACGCTCAACGTCCCAGGCCACAACAACAACCTGCGCCATGCCGAGCACGCGCCGCGCATGCGGGCGGTGCTCGCCGCGCTGGACGAGGCCGCGGCGCAGGCACAGGCGCGCGACGGCCTCGTGGTGCTGATGCAGGCGAACCCGTTCTACACGCTGCCGCGCGACGGCTTTGCCTCGCTAAGGGACAAGCTCACCGAGCTCGCCGCGCGCCGCCCCGGCAAGGTAGTGCTGATCCACGGCGACACGCACCTTCACCGGGACGACGAGCCGCTGCCGGGGCTGCGGCGCATCGAAGTGTGGGGCTCGCCGATCGTGAGCTGGATACGCGCGTCGATCTCGCCGTCCGGCCTGCGCATCGACGCGGTGCGGTGAAACTCAGCGCCGGCTAGCGGACGATCGTGTCGATGACCAGCCTGACTCCGTGCGCGTCGTTCGCGACCGGCCCGCTCGCTCCCTGCAGGTCGCCCGGTTTCGGCGTGGCATCACCCGACTTCGAGACGCGCGCCGAGACCACTACACGGGGGAAATTGGAAAGGCGCAGGCCCGGAGCCATGGCCATTGAATCGTCGAGCGCGAATTCGAGCGGGAGGTCGCTCACGCGCTTGCGTAGGATGGCGAGCGGCATTGGCGGTCCTTCCGCGGCCCGGGCAAAGATGAACACCGTGTCGTCGGGGGCTGCCTTGGCCTTGAGCTGCGGGGATAGCCGCACCTCGCCCTTCAAGGCGTTCGCGGCGGCCGCGGGAGCTGCGCCGGGCTTGAGCATCGATTTCGCCTCGTCGATGCTCGCGTGGATCGAGCGGGCGTCTTCGGATTCCGAGGGGACGAGCGGCAGCATGCGCTCCCAGTAGCGCACGGAAGCGGCGAAGTCCTTGCGTTCGTAGGCCGCAGTGCCGGCGAGGGCCAGCGCCTTGAGATTTTGCGGGTCGATCTCGAGCGCGCGCAGCACGAGCTTTTCGGGCTCGCCCTGCAAGCTCTGGCCGCGCGCCATGGCGAGCACGTCGGCAAAGTCGGCCAGCAGCTGCGCGTCGCGCGGCGCGCGCACCGCGGCCTTCGCATAGGCGTCCGCGGCTTCCGGAAAGCGCCCGAGCGCGCCGTAGGAGCGTCCGAGCAGCTTCCAGCCGTCGGTGTCGTCGGGGTTCTCGCGCAGGCGCGCGGCGAGCCTCGCGACCATGGTCTCGAGCTGCTGCACCGTGACCTCGTGCCGCTCGTCGAGCGACAGCAGAGCGCCGGGCGAGCCGACCGCGACGTAGAGCGCGAGCGCCCCCAGCGGCACGGCGAGGGCGACGCTCCAGGTGAGCGCGCGGCTCGCGCCCGGGCGCGGCGCGGATTCGTCGACCACGTCCTCGAGAAGCCGCGACTCGATCTCGGCGCGCGCGCGCCGGTGGTCGTCCGCGACGATCTTTCCCGCCGCGAGGTCGGCGTCCAGCTCCTGCAGCTGGCTGCGATAGATGGAAACGTTGGCGTCGCGCCGCGAGACCGCCGCCCGCTTCCTGCCGACGAGCAGCGGCCGCAGGAGAAGAAGCAGTGCCGCCGCGGCGAGCGCGGCGCCGGCGAGCGCGAACGCGGTCATTCGAGCAGCCGGGCTGCGCGCGCGCGCTCAGCGTCGGAAAGCTGCGGCTCCGGCCTTCCTCGCCGGAGGATGCGCAGCAGCAGCCAGGCCCCGAGCACCAGAAAAACGAAGGGACCGGCCCAGAGCGCGACCGTGCTCGCCTTGAGCGGCGGCTTGTAAAGGACGAAGTCGCCGTAGCGCGCCACCATGAAGTCGCGCACCTCGCTTTCGCTCGCGCCCTTGGCGAGCTGCTCCCGGATCTGGTTGCGCAGGTCCTGCGCGAGCGGCGCATTCGAGTCGGCGAGCGTCTGGTTCTGGCAGACGAGGCAGCGCAGCTCGTCGGCGAGCGCGGCGACACGCTTTTCGAGATTGGGATCCTGGGCGTTGAGCAGCGTCGCCCACACGCTGACCACGAGAACGAGAATCCTAGCCACCGCCGCTCAGCTCCTTCACCAGCGGCTGCAGCTTCTTCTGGGCGACTTCGGGCGTTAGCGGCCCGATGTGCTTGTAACGAATGACGCCCTTGCGATCGATCACGTAGGTTTCGGGCACGCCGTAGACGCCATAGTCGATCGCGATCCTGCCGGCGGCGTCGTACACCGAAAGCTGATAGGGATCGCCGTTGCGCTTGAGCCAGGGCAGTGCGTCTTCGCGCGCGTCCTTGTAGTTCAATCCGATCACCGAGACGTTTTTCGCGAGCTCGCTGACCACCGGATGCTCCACCAGGCACGGCGGGCACCACGACGCCCAGACGTTCAGCACCCATACCTTGCCGAGCATCTCCTTCTGCGTGAAGGTCTTGTCCGGCGCATGGAGCAGCGGCAGCTCGAACGCGGGCGCCGGCTTGCCGACGAGCGGCGAAGGCACCTCGCGCGGATTGAGCCGCAGCCCGGCGGCGAGCAGGCCGATCAGGGTGATGAAGACGAGCGGAACCCAGACCTTCTTCATGCCGGGACCTGGACCGCGCTCTTCCTTTCAACCGAGAAGCGGTACCTGCGGTCGCTCGCGGCGAGCAAGCCGCCGAGCGCCATGATCAGGCAGCCGGCCCAGATCCAGTCGACGAAAGGCTTGTGCTGGATCTTGAGCAGCCAGGCGCCGCCCTCGAGCGGATCGCCGAGCGACACGTAGAGATCGCCCGTGAGCCCCGGGTCGATCGCGGCTTCGGTCATCACCTGCTCCTGCACGGTGTAGACGCGGCGCTCGGGGTAGAGCGTGGTGACGGCTTTTCCCTGCCGAGTGACGCTGACATGGCCGCGCGCCGCTACGTAGTTCGGCCCGCGCACGTTGGAGACTTCGTCCAGGCGGAACGCGTAGCCGGCAAGCGTCGCGCTGTCGCCGGGCCGCAGGCGCACGTCGTCCGCACTCTCGTAGCCCTTCACCAGCGTCACGCCGACCACGAACACCGCGACGCCGATATGCGCCGCGGCCATGCCGTAGTGCGCCCGGCTGTGCCTCAGGGTGTTCTTGAAACTCAATACCGCCGTCAGGACGACCCAGATGGCCAGCGCGAGACCGAAGCCGACGAGCGCGCTCCAGTCGCCGAACAGGAACGGCGACAGGAAACCGAGCGCGAGACTCACGCCGAGCGCCCAGCGGAGCAGCACCGCGAGCTCGGGCAGGCTCGTGCGCTTCCAGCGCGCGAGCGGCCCGACGCCCATGAGGAAGAGCGCCGGCGCCATGAGCGGCACGAACACCGCCTCGAAGTACGGCGGCCCGACCGAGATCTTGCCGGCGCCGAGCGCGTCGATCACCAGTGGGTAGAGCGTGCCGAGGAACACCGTGCCCGCCGCCGCGCCGAGGAGCACGTTGTTGGCCAGCAGAAAGGATTCTCTGGAGACGGAAGAAAAAGAGCCGCCCAGGCCGATGCGCGACGTGCGCCACGCGTAGAGCGCGAGCGCGCCGCCGATGAAGACGGTGAAAAGCATCAGGATGAAGATTCCCCGCTTCGGGTCGACGGCGAACGCGTGCACCGAGGTGAGCACGCCCGAGCGCACCAGGAATGTGCCGAGCAGACTCAGCGCGAAGGCGACGATCGCGAGCAGCACCGTCCAGCTGCGGAACGCGCCGCGCTTCTCGGTCACCGCTAGCGAATGGATGAGCGCCGTGCCCACGAGCCACGGCATGAAGGAGGCGTTCTCCACCGGGTCCCAGAACCACCAGCCGCCCCAGCCGAGCTCGTAGTAGGCCCAGCCGCTGCCGAGCGCGATGCCGACCGTGAGGAAGCACCAGGCGACCGTGGTCCAGGGCCGCGACCAGCGCGCCCAGGCGGCGTCGAGCCTCCCCGAGAGCAGCGCGGCCACGGCGAAGGCGAACGCCACGGAGAAGCCGACGTAGCCCATGTAGAGCATCGGCGGATGCAGCACCATGCCCGGGTCCTGCAGCAGCGGATTGAGATCTCGTCCGTCGGCCGGCGCGGGAAAGAGCCGATCGAAAGGATTGGAGGCGAACAGCATGAAAGCAATGAACCCCGCGGAGAGCACGCCCATCACGCCGAGCACCCGCGACGCCATGTCCTCGGGCAGGTGCGCGCTGAAGAGGCTGACCGCGACCATCCATACGCAGAGGATCATGCACCAGAGGAGGAACGAGCCCTCGTGCCCGCCCCATACGCCCGCCACGCGGTACTGCAGCGGCAGCGCGCTGTTGGAATTCATCGCCACGTACGAGACCGAAAAATCGTTGGTCACGAACGCCCATGTTAGGCAGCCGAAAGCGAAGGCCACCAGCAGCGCTTGCGCCTGCGCCGCCGAGCGCGCGAGGCCGCTCAGGCTCGGGTTCA
>DASRIR010000316.1:0-75871 GCA_035649875.1 Burkholderiales bacterium
AAGCAACTAGGTATAGTAGGTAGCCATGGAAAACGCCGCCCCCGTCCCCGCCGTCCCGGAAGCCAAGCGCATCCTCGAAGCCGCGCTCCTCGCGGCCCAGGAGCCGCTGCCCCTGTCCGAGCTCAAGCGCTTGTTCGACAACGACATTGCCGCCGACACGCTGAAGAACCTGCTGGAGGAGCTGCGCGCCGACTGGAGCGGCCGCGCGGTCGAGCTGGTATGCCTCGCGAGCGGCTGGCGCTTCCAGACGCGCCTCGAATTCCAGCCCTATCTCGAGCGCCTGTCGCCCGAGAAGCCGCCGCGCTACTCGCGCGCGGTGATGGAGACCCTGGCGATCATCGCGTACCGCCAGCCGGTCACGCGCGGCGACATCGAGGACGTGCGCGGCGTCGGCGTGTCGACACAGATCATCCAGGCGCTCGAGGCCCGCGGCTGGATCGACGTGGTCGGCCACCGCGAAACGCCGGGCCGGCCGGCGCTTTACGCCACGACCAGCAAGTTCCTCGACGACCTCGGGCTGCGTTCGATCGAGGAGCTGCCGCCGCTCGAGGAAATCGCCAGGACCGTGCAGCTCGAAGTCGTCCCCACTGCCGAAGCCGCTGTCAGAGAAGAACCCCAGGAACCCGAGCAAGCCGCGACCGGCACCGACGGCTGAGCGGCTGCAGAAGCTGCTCGCTGCAACAGGGCTCGGCTCGCGGCGCGAAATCGAGGGCTGGATCGCCGCCGGCCGCGTGACCGTGAACGGGCAGGTCGCGAAGCTCGGCGACCGGGCGGGATCTGCGGATGCGGTGGCGGTGGACGGCAAGGCCGTGCCACGGCCGCTCGCTGCCTCCCCTCGCGTGCTGCTCTATCACAAGCCGGTCGGTGAGCTTGTCACGCGCAGCGACCCGGAGGGCCGGCGCACGGTTTTCTCCCAGCTTCCGCCGGGCCGCTGGATTGCAGTCGGCCGGCTCGATCTCAATAGCTCCGGGCTTCTCCTTCTCACCGACTCGGGCGAGCTCGCGAACCGGCTCATGCATCCCCGCTACGGACTCGAGCGCGAATACCTCGCCCGCGTAAGGGGCGAGTTGAGCGCGCCGCAGCTCGCGCGCCTGCGCCAAGGCATTCTTCTGGATGGTATTCCGGCCCGCTTCGAGCGCATCCAAGGCGAGCGGCAAGGCGAGGGCGTCAATCGCTGGTACCGGGTGGTGCTGCAGGAGGGGCGCAACCGCGAAGTGCGGCGGCTCTTTGAAGCCCTCGGGCATCCGGTCAGTCGCCTTTCGCGCGTGCGCTACGGTCCGGTCGCGTTGCCGCCGGATTTGACCGCGGGAAAGTGGCGCGAACTGCCGGCCAAAGCCGTAAACGGGTTGTTCCGTCAGGGGGATACTGCTAAAATCTCAAAGCTTTAGTGGCGCAATGTGACAGATGGGCTTCGGCCCATTTTTTGTTTGAGCCTCGAAAACGTGATGGAGCCGGCGGTGACCGGCCTCGGCTATGAGCTGGTCGACGTCCAAGCGTCGAACGGCGGGCGGATGCTGCGCCTCTTCATCGACAAGCCCGGGGGCATCACGGTCGAGGATTGCGCGACGGTGAGCCGCCACCTGACGAGAGTGCTGGCGGTCGAGGGAATCGATTACGAGCGGCTGGAAGTGTCCTCGCCGGGCCTCGACCGGCCGCTGCGCAAGGGCGCCGACTTCGCGCGCTTTGCCGGCCACAAGGCCGAGGTGCGGATGCGCACGCCGGATGCAACGGGGCGGCGGCGCTTCGTGGGGGTGCTGCGCGGAGCCGACGCGGGCCGCGTAGAGATGGAATTAGACGGGCAGACAGTGGCGCTCGCGCTCGATGGGATCGAGCGGGCACGGCTGGTGCCGGAACTGTAGAGGATTGAATGAATTTCGGTAGAGAGCTCTTGCTGCAGGCGGACGCGCTGGCGCGCGAGAAGAACGTGTCGCGCGATATCGTGTTCTCGGCGCTCGAGATGGCGCTCGCCTCCGCGCTGAAGAAGCGCTATCTCGAGGACGTGGACGTGCGCGTCGCCATCGACCGCAACACCGGCAACTACAACGCGTTCCGGCGCTGGAAGATCGTGCCCGACGGCACGGTCGAGCTCGCCGCGCAGCAAATCCCGGTCTCCGAAGCGAGCAAGAAGAACCCCGAGGCGAAACCCGAGGAGTTCATCGAGGAATCGATCGAGCCGATCGATCCGCGCCGCATCGGCGCCCAGACCGCGAAGCAGGTCCTGCTGCAGCGCATCCGCGACGCGGAGCGCGAGCAGATCCTGCAGGACTTCCTGTCGCGCGGCGACGAGCTGGTCACCGGCACGGTGAAGCGCATGGAGCGCGGCAACGCGGTGATCGAATCGGGCCGGTTGGAGGCCTTGCTGCCGCGCGAGCACATGATCCCGAAGGAGAACCTGCGCGTCGGCGACCGCGTGCGCGCGTGGGTGGCGAAAATCGACCGCCAGGCGAGGGGGCCGCAGCTAATCCTTTCGCGCACCGCGCCGCAGTTCATCATGAAGCTGTTCGAGCTCGAGGTGCCGGAGATCGAGGAAGGCCTGCTCGAGATCAAGTCGGCGGCGCGCGACCCGGGCGTGCGCGCGAAGATCGCGGTGTTCACCAACGACAAGCGCATCGACCCGATCGGCACCTGCGTCGGCATGCGCGGCTCGCGCGTGCAGGCGGTGACGCAGGAGCTCGCCGGCGAGCGCGTCGACATCGTGCTCTGGTCGGCCGACCCCGCGCAGTTCGTGATCGGCGCCTTGGCGCCGGCCGAGGTTTCGTCGATCGTCGTGGACGAGGAAAAGCACGCCATGGATGTCGTCGTCGATGAAGAAAACCTCGCAGTGGCTATTGGCCGCAGTGGGCAAAACGTGCGCCTCGCCTCCGAGCTCACCGGCTGGCAGATCAACCTCATGACCGAGGAAGAATCGACCAAGAAGCAGCAGGAGGAGAGCGGCCGCATCAAGCAGCACTTCATGGAGAAGCTCGACGTTGACGAGGAAGTGGCCAACATCCTGATCGAGGAGGGCTTCTCCACGTTGGAAGAGATCGCCTACGTGCCGATCAACGAGCTGAACGAGATCGATGCGTTCGACGAGGGGACGGTGAACGAGCTGCGCAACCGCGCGCGCAACGCGCTCCTGGTGGCGGCGATCGCGAACGAGGAGAAGGTGGAAGGCGTCGACCCGGAGCTGCTCAAGCTCGAGGGCATGACGACCCAGCTCGCCGCCAAGCTCGCCGAGAGCGGCATCAAGACGCGCGACGACCTCGCGGACCTGGCGGTCGACGAGCTCTCCGAAATGACGGGCATGGAGAGCGAAGCGGCGAAGAAGCTGATCATGGCCGCGCGCGCCCACTGGTTCGAGAACAAGGAGACCGCGTAAGTGGCGCAAACCAGCGTAG
The DNA here is from genome assembly GCA_035649875.1 of Burkholderiales bacterium. GTDB lineage: Bacteria > Pseudomonadota > Gammaproteobacteria > Burkholderiales > SG8-39 > SCGC-AG-212-J23. The sequence goes on from DASRIR010000316.1 coordinate 3,381, forward strand.
CCCAGTTCGCGAGCGAGCTGAAGGTTCCGCCTTCGGTGCTGCTCGAGCAGCTGCGCGCCGCCGGGGTCGACAAGAAGGCGCCCGACGACTCGCTCACCGAGCAGGACAAGTCGCGCCTGCTCGAGCACCTGCGCAAGATGCACGGCTCGGCGGAGCAGAAGAACAAGATCACGCTCACGCGCAAGCACACGAGCGAGATCAAGAAGACCGACGCAAGCGGCAAGTACCGCACGGTGCAGGTCGAGGTCCGCAAGAAGCGCGTCTTCGTCAAGCGCGACCCGGCCGAGGTCGCCGCCCAGGCCGTCGCCGCCGAAGCGCCGCCGCCCGCCCCGCCGCCGCCTCCCGCGGTCGACCCGAAAGAAGCGGAGCTGAGGGAAGAAGAAGCGCGGCGCCAGCAGCAGCTCGCCGAGCTGCAGGCAGCCGAGCTGCGCGAAAGGCAGGAGCGCGAGCGCAAGGAAGCCGAGCAAAAGGCTGCCCAGGCCGCGCAGGCGCCCGCGGCGCAAGCGACGTCGCCGGGTGCGCCGACGACCCTGCACGCGCCGAAGGCGGCGGAAGCGAAAACCGAGAAAAAGCCGAAGAAGGCGAAGCCGACGACGGTGCTGCGCGACGACTCGGTGCGCCGGCGGCAGATCAAGACCCGTGGCGACTCGGGAGGCGGCGTCGGCGGCTGGCATGCGCGCGGCGGCGGACGCCACCGGCAAGCGCCCGGCGGGGGCGAGCCGAGCACTTTCGCTCAGCCGACCGAGCCGCTGGTCCGCGAGGTCGCGGTACCGGAGACCATCACGGTCGGCGAGCTCGCCCACCGCATGTCGGTGAAGGCGGCCGAGGTCATCAAGGCGCTGATGAAGCTCGGCACCATGGCCACGATCAACCAGGTGCTCGACCAGGAAACGGCCATCATTCTGGTCGAGGAGATGGGCCACAAGGCGAAGGCGGCGAAGCTCGACGACCCCGAGGCCTATCTGACCGAGAGCGAGGAGCAGGCGGCGGCGGAGCTCAAGCCGCGGCCTCCGGTGGTGACGGTGATGGGCCACGTCGACCACGGCAAGACCTCGCTGCTCGACTTCATCCGCCGCACCAAGGTCGCGGCGGGCGAAGCGGGCGGCATCACCCAGCACATCGGCGCCTATCACGTCGAGACCCCGCGCGGGGTGATCACGTTCCTCGATACGCCGGGCCACGAGGCTTTCACGGCCATGCGCGCGCGCGGCGCGAAGGCGACCGACATCGTGGTTCTGGTGGTGGCGGCCGACGACGGCGTCATGCCGCAGACCATCGAGGCGATCAACCACGCCAAGGCGGCCGAGGTGCCGCTGGTCGTGGCGATGAACAAGATCGACAAGCACGAAGCCAATCCCGAGAAGGTGAAGCAGGAGCTCCTGACGCACGGCGTGGTGCCCGAGGAATACGGCGGCGACTCGCCCGTGGTTCCAGTTTCGGCCAAGACCGGGCAGGGGATCGACAGCCTGCTCGAGCAGGTGCTGCTGCAGGCCGAGGTGCTCGAGCTGAAGGCCGCGATCGACGCTCCTGCCAAAGGCGTAGTGATCGAAGCGCGCCTCGACAAGGGTCGCGGGCCGGTGGCGACGCTGCTGGTGCAGTCGGGAACCCTCAACCGCGGCGACATCGTGCTGACCGGCGCGGTCTACGGCCGCGTGCGCGCCATGCTCGACGAGAACGGCAAGCCGATCCAGGCCGCCGGGCCGTCGATCCCGGTGGAAGTCCAGGGTTTGTCCGAAGTGCCCACCGCGGGCGAAGAGATGATGACCATCGCCGACGAGCGCAAGGCGCGCGAGATCGCGCTTTTCCGCCAGGGCAAGTTCCGCGACGTGAAGTTCGCGAAGCAGCATGCGACCAAGCTTGAAAACATGTTCGGGCAGATGGCCGAAGGCGAGAAGAAGGTGCTGACGCTGGTGATCAAGGCCGACGTGCAGGGTTCGCAGGAAGCGCTGGTGCACGCGCTCACGCGCCTCGCGACCGAAGAAGTGAAAGTCACGGTAGTGCACGCCGGCGTCGGCGCGATCACCGAGTCCGACGTCAACCTGGCAATGGCGGCGCGCGCGGTGATCATCGGCTTCAACACCCGCGCGGATGCGACCGCGCGCAAGCTGATCGAGTCGGCCGGGATCCAGGTGCGCTACTACAACATCATTTACGACGCGGTCGAGGAGATCAAGAGCGCGCTCTCGGGAATGCTCGCGCCGGAGCGCAAGGAGCAGGTCCTCGGCCTGGTCGAGGTGCGCCAGGTGTTCCGCATTTCCAAGATCGGCACCGTGGCCGGCTGCTACGTGCAGGAAGGCCTGGTCAAGCGCAGCGCCCATGTGCGCGTGCTGCGCGACAACGTCGTCGTCCACACCGGCGAGATCGACTCGCTCAAGCGCTTCAAGGACGACGTCCGGGAAGTGAAAGCCGGCTTCGAGTGCGGCATGTCGCTCAAGAACTTCTCCGACATCAAGGAGAAGGACCAGTTCGAAGTGTTCGAGACCGTGGAGGTAGCGAGGACGCTGTGAAAAGAGGGCAAGGTCGCCCGCAGCGGCTGGGCGACCTGATCCAGCGCGAGGTCTCCGACCTGATCCGGCTGGAGGTGCGCGACCCGCGGGTCGGCATGATCACCATCACGTCGGTCGACGTCTCGCCCGACATGTCGCACGCCAAGATCTTCTTCACGGTGCTCGAGAAGGAAAAGCTGCGCGAGACGCTCGAGGGCCTGGGCCGCTCCGCCGGCTTCCTGCGCTCGCAGCTCGCGAAGCGGATCAAGATGTACACCACGCCGGAGCTGCGCTTCGCCTACGACGAGTCGGTGGAGCGCGGGGATCGCCTTTCGCGCCTCATCGACGAAGCGCTGCATCCGGCCGCGCCTGCGCCGCGCCGCAGGAAGAAATGACAATCGACGGAGCGCTGCTGCTCGACAAGCCGCTCGGGTTGACCTCGAACGCGGCGCTGCAAAAGGCGAAAAAGCTTCTCGGCGCGGCGAAGGCCGGCCATGCCGGCACGCTCGACCCCCTGGCGTCGGGGTTGCTCCTGGTGCTGGTGGGCGAGGCCACCAAGTTCGCGGGGCCGCTGCTCGATGCCGACAAGGAATATCTCGCCACGCTGAAGCTCGGCGAGCGCACCACGACCGGGGACGCGGAAGGCGAGGTGCTGGAAAAAAGGGTCGTCGACGTGGCGGCGGATTCGCTGCTCGCGGTACTGGACGGCTTCCGGGGCGAGATCGAGCAGGTACCGCCGATGCACTCGGCGTTGAAGCACAAGGGCACGCCGCTCTATCGGCTGGCTCGGCGTGGGCAGGAAGTCGACCGTGCGCCGCGCCGCGTACGGATCTCGGAGCTGGAGCTCGTGAGGCTGGAGCCGGGCGCGGTCACTCTGAGGGTCGTTTGCAGCAAGGGCACGTATGTCCGGGTACTGGCTGAGGATATCGGCGGGGCGCTGGGCTGCGGCGCGCACCTGTCGGCGTTGCGGCGCACCGCTTCAGGGCGCTTCCGGATCGAAGATGCGGCGACGCTGGACGGCCTGGAGAAGATGCCAATGGCAGAGCGCCGGCAGCAGTTGCGTTCGCTCTCCGCCTTGCTGGAGGGCTTGCCGCGCGCCGAGCTCGGCGCGGTGGATGAAGCGCGCCTGCGGCAGGGGCAGGCGTTGAAAATCAGCGGGCTGCACGCGGGGCTGTGCGCGGTGGTGCGTCCCGACGGCGAAGTCATCGGCCTCGGCAGCGCCGACGGCGAAGGCGGCCTCAAGCCGCTGCGGCTCACCCAAACAGCTGAAAAACATTTAAAATCCGCGCCTCACGTAAAGACCGAGTAGAGAGAGACCACACAGATGGCATTGCAGGTCGTACAGAAGGAGCAGGTGGTGAAACAGTACCAGCGCTCCGGCAAGGACACCGGCTCGCCCGAGGTGCAGATCGCGCTCCTCACGGAGCGCATCAACGGCCTCACCGAGCATTTCAAGACGCACGTCAAGGACTTCCATTCGCGCCGCGGGCTCCTCAAGCTGGTGAGCCAGCGCCGCAAGCTACTCGATTACCTGAAGCGCAAGGACGCGGACAAGTACCGCGGCTTGATCGAGCGGCTGAGCCTGCGCAAATAGACCCGGCCGATGCCGTCTGGCCAAGCGCTCATCGCCTGATGAGCGCTTTTTGCTTTCAAGGATCCCTGTGAACCCCATCAAGAAGACCTTTTCCTACGGCGCACACCAGGTAACGTTCGAGACCGGCGAGATCGCCCGCCAGGCGCACGGAGCGGTGATCTGCTCCATGGACGACACCGTCGTCCTGGCCACCGTCGTGGCGGCGAAGGAGCCGCGCGTCGGTCAGGACTGGTTCCCGCTGACCGTGGACTATGTAGAGAAGACCTACGCCGCAGGCAAGATCCCGGGCGGCTTCTTCAAGCGCGAAGGCCGGCCCTCGGAGAAGGAGACCCTCACCTCGCGGCTCATCGACCGCCCGATCCGGCCGCTCTTCCCGGACGGCTTCCTGAACGAGGTGCAGGTCGTTGCAACCGTGCTCTCGCTCAACCCGGAGATCGACTCCGACATCCCCGCGATGCTCGCGGTGTCCGCGGCACTGGAGATCTCGGGCATTCCGTTCAACGGTCCGATCGGCGCGTGCCGCGTCGGCTACGTGAACGGCGAGTACGTCCTCAACCCGACCGCGTCGCAGATCAAGGAGTCGAAGCTCAACCTCGTGGTCGCCGGCACCGAGCAGGGCGTGATGATGGTCGAGTCCGAGGCGCTCGAGCTGCCCGAAGACACGATGCTCGGCGGCGTGGTGTACGGCCACGAGCAGATGCAGGCCGCGATCCAGGCGATCCAAGAGCTCGCCGAGGCCGCCGGCAAGCCGTCCTGGGAGTGGCAGGCGCCCGTCAAGAACGACGCGCTGCAGGCCCGCGTGGCGGAGCTGGTCGAGGGCGGGATGCGCGAGGCTTTCGCCATCAAGCAGAAGCAGACGCGCAATACGCGCCTCGCCGAGATCCGCAAGGCGGCGCTGGAGAAGCTGGTCGCCGAGGCCGCGGCCACCGGCGCCGTGCTCAACCCGAACGAAGTGAAGGAAATTTTCTTCAACACCGAGTCGAAGATCGTGCGCAGCCAGATCCTCGACGGCGAGCCGCGCATCGACGGCCGGGATACGCGCACGGTGCGGCCGATCACAGTGCGGGTCGGCGTGCTGCCGCGCACGCATGGTTCCGCGCTGTTTACCCGAGGGGAGACCCAGGCGCTGGTGACCGTGACGCTCGGCACCGGCCGCGACGAGCAGATCATCGACGCGCTGTCGGGCGAATATCGCGAGCGCTTCATGTTCCACTACAACATGCCGCCCTATGCGACCGGCGAGACCGGCCGCATGGGTCCCTCGAAGCGGCGCGAGATCGGCCACGGCCGGCTCGCCAAGCGCGCGCTCGTCGGCCTGCTGCCGACGCCCGAGGAGTTCGGCTACTCGCTGCGCGTGGTATCCGAGATCACCGAGTCGAACGGCTCCTCGTCGATGGCCTCGGTGTGTGGCGGCAGCCTCGCGCTGATGGACGCCGGCGTGCCGGTCAAGGCGCACGTCGCCGGCATCGCCATGGGCCTGATCAAGGAAGGCAATCGCTTCGCTGTGCTCTCCGACATCCTCGGCGACGAGGACCATCTCGGCGACATGGACTTCAAAGTCGCCGGCACCGACAAGGGTGTGACCGCGCTGCAGATGGACCTGAAGATCGAGTCGATCAACAAGAGCATCATGAAGGTCGCGCTCGATCAGGCGCGTGAAGCGCGGCTCAAGATCCTCGACATCATGAAGCAGGCGATCGAAGGCTCGCGCGCCGAACTCTCCAGCTTCGCGCCGCGCATCATCAAGATGAAGATCAACCCGGACAAGATCCGGGACGTGATCGGCAAGGGCGGCGTGATCATCCGCGGCATCCAGGAGGAGACCGGCACCACCATCGAGATCGAGGACGACGGCACGATTTCCATCGCGTGCGTCGCGGCCGAAGGCGGCGAGGCGGCACGCAAGCGCATCCAGGACATCACGGCCGACGTCGAGGTGGGCAAGATCTACGAGGGCCCGGTGCTGCGCCTGCTCGACTTCGGCGCGATCGTTCAGCTATTGCCGGGCAGAGACGGCCTGCTGCACATCTCGCAGATCAGCCACGAGCGCGTCAACGCGGTGTCCGATCATCTCAAGGAAGGCCAGATCGTGAAGGTGAAAGTGCTGGAGGCCGACGACAAGGGCCGCGTGCGCCTGTCCATGAAAGCCGTCAAGGAGCAGGAGCAGGCCGCGAAGCAGAGCAGCTAGCCGACGTCACCCCCGCGAAGGCGGGGGCCCATTGAGATCGTTACTTGGCCACCTGCCGCTCGCGCAGCTCGTCGAGCGTCTTGCAGTCGATGCAGAGCGTCGCGGTGGGCCGCGCTTCGAGGCGCTTCAGGCCGATCTCGACGCCGCAGCTGTCGCAATAGCCGTACTCGTTGGCGTCGATGCGCGCGATCGTCTCGTCGATCTTCTTGATCAGCTTGCGCTCGCGGTCGCGGTTGCGCAGCTCGAGCGCCATGTCGGATTCCTGGCTCGCGCGGTCGTTCGGATCGGCGAACACCGTCGCCTCGTCCTGCATCGTGTGCACGGTGCGGTCGATTTCCTGGGACAGCTCCGCCTTCAGCGACTCCAGGATCTTGCGGAAGTGCGAGCGCTGACGGGCGTTCATGTACTCCTCGCCCTTCTTCGCGGCGTACGGCGTGAAACCTTTGCGGGATAGCTCTACGGCCATGGTCGGCTCAAAAAACGAAAGCGCTTTGTATCACTAAAGACCCCCTCTCGCAAGCAACTTGCATTGCGACGGCCATGCGCTAAGAGTATCATTTGACGCCTTTTTCGGGGTGTGGCGCAGCCTGGTAGCGCGCTTGCTTTGGGAGCAAGATGTCGCGTGTTCAAATCACGCCACCCCGACCAGATTTTCCGGTTCGCCCGGTGGCTGCCCGTAGCTCAACCGGATAGAGCACCAGCCTTCTAAGCTGGGGGTTGGGCGTTCGAGTCGCCCCGGGCAGGCCAGACAAAGTTTTGCAGATTGAGTTGCACCTACGGTGACCGTAGCTCAAAGGTAGAGTCCCGGATTGTGATTCCGGTTGTTGTGGGTTCGAGTCCCATCGGTCACCCCACCTTTCGCCGCAGCTTCAACAGGGGATAGACGAGCGATATCGCCACGCAGGCGAGCAGCGCCGCGGCGAGCGGACGCTCGACGAAAATCATCAGGCTGCCGAAGGAGAGCAGCAGCGACTGGCGCAGCGAGCTCTCGAGCAGCGGGGCGAGCACCAGCGCGAGCACCAGCGGCGCGCGCGGGAAATCGAGCTTGATCATGAACCATCCGACGACGCCGAACGCCAGGCTGATCCAGACATTGGTGAAGCCGAGCGTGCTCGCGTACGCGCCGACGAGCGAGATCGCGAGGATTCCCGGCGCGAGGTACGCGTAGCGCACGCGCAGCAGCGCTGCGAACAGCGGCGCGAGCGGCAGGTTCAGGATGAGCAGCACCACGTTGCCGATGAACATGCTCGCGATCAGGCCCCACACCAGCGTCGCCTGCTCGGTCATCAGTCCCGGCCCGGGCCGGATGCCGTGCAGGATCAGCGCGGCGAGCAGCACCGCCGTGCTCGCCGAGCCCGGGATGCCGAGCGCAAGCATCGGCACGCACGCGCCGTGCGCGGCGGCGTTGTTCGCCGACTCCGAGGCTGCGACGCCGTCGATCGCGCCGTGGCCGAAGCGCTCGGGGTGCGGACTGAAGCGCCGCTCGGTCACATAGGCGAGCATCGCCGCGATCGTCGGCCCCGCGCCGGGCATTACGCCCACCACGAAGCCCACCAGGCCGCCGCGCACGATGGCGTAGCGGCTCTGCGCCCATTCCTGCGCCGTGAGCCACATGTCGCGCAGGCGCGTGCGCATCGGCTGGGCGGCCTGGGCGCGCTCGAGCGACGCGAGCACCTCGCCGATGCCGAAGATGCCGATCGCCACCGGCAGGAAGTCGATGCCTTCGAGCAGCGCCGGCTGGCCGAAGATCAGCCGCTGCGTGCCCTCGATCGGATCGACGCCCACCATCGCGATCATCAGCCCGAGGAGCGCCGCCATCAGCGCCTTGCTCGGCGAGCTGGTGCCGAGGCTCGCGCTCGCGGTGATCCCGAGCAGCGCGAGCAGGAAGTACTCGGGCGCGTTGAACTTGAGCGCGAACGCGGCGAGCGGCGGCGTGATGAACACCACCGCGATGACCGCCGCCACGCCGGCGAGGAAAGAGCCGATCGCCGAGATGCTGAGCGCCGCGCCGGCGCGTCCCTTGCGCGCCATTTGGTGCCCGTCGACCGCCGTCATCACGCTCGCGGCTTCGCCGGGCACGTTGACCAGCACCGAGGTGAGCGTGCCCCCGTACATCCCGCCGTACATGATCCCGGCGAGCATCATGATCGCGGTCGCGGGCGGCACCCCATACGTGAGCGGCAGCAGCAGCGCCATGCCGGCCGAGGGTCCGATGCCGGGGAGCGCGCCGATGATCTGGCCGATCAGCACCCCGATCACGATGAAGGACAGGTTGAGCGGCGTGAAGCAGGTCGCGAAGCCCTGGCCGAGTAGCTGCAGCGCTTCCATCGCTCAGATCCCCAGCATGCCCTTGGGCAGCGGCACGTTGAGCCAGCCGACGAAAATGCCGTACACCACGCCGACCGTGATCGCCAGGGTCGCGAGGCTCGGCCAAAGCGCCTGGCGCAGAACCGCGAGCAGCAGGAAGCCGACGAAGAGCGCGAGCGACGCGACGAGGCCGAGCAGCGGCGACAGGACCGGGACCGCGACCAGTCCGCCAAGGACGAGCGCCACGCGCAGGAGGGCAGCCCGATCCGGCCACTCGACCGGCGCGCTGGAGCGCCTTGCCTCCAGGAGGCGCAGCACCCCCAGCACCACGCCGGCGATCGCGAGCCACACCGGCATGAACGCCGGCCCCGGCGTGGTGTCGGCCCAGAAGCTCAGGCCGCGCGTGTCGAAGGCGATCGCCGCCGACAGCGCGAGGATGAGCAACGCCGGAACGACGTCGCTCTTCTTCACCGCGTTATTTCTTGGCTAGCCCGACGTCCTCCATGAGAGACCGGAACTTGGCCTCTTCACGCTTGAAATACTCCCCGGCCTTCGCCAGGCCGTAGAAGTCGCTGCGCTGGAACTTTTCCTTCAGCCCGTCCTGCCAGGCCTTGGTGGCGACGGCCTTGCGGAACTTGTCCTCCCACCAGGCCGCGATCGCGGGATCGGTTCCTGGCGGCGCGGCGACGCCCCAGAACTGGCCGAACACGATGTCGTAGCCGAGCTCCTTCGCGGTCGGCACGTCCTTGTAGGACGGCTCGGGCCGGCGTTTCTCGGAAAGGATCGCGAGCGGCCGCGCCTTCTTCTCCTTGAATACCGGCAGGCCCTCTTCGAGCGTGGCGAACGTGGCCTCGACGTTGCCGCCCAGGAACGAAGCGAGCGCCTTCGAGCCGGCGTCGTAGGGGATGTAGGTGAGCCGCACGCCCGCCGCCTTCTCGATCAGCGCAGTCGCGAGGTGGTCGGTGCCGCCCGATTGCGCGCCGGCGATGCGCAGCTTCTTCGGATCCTTCTTCGCCGCCTCGACGAAGTCCTTGAACGAGCGATAGGGAGAGTTCGGTTGCACCATGAACACCAGCTCGGACTGGATGAAGCCGGCGATCGGCACCACCTGGCCGATGACCGAAGGCGTGCCCTGCATGATCGGCGTGGTGAACACCGGCGAGGCGAGGGTGAGCAGCAGGTTCTCGTCGCCCTTTTTGCCCAGCACATAGTTGTAGGCGTTCGAGTGCGAGCCGCCCGGCCTGTTCTGGACCACGACCGGGATGGTGACGATCTTCTCCTCGGTCATGATCTTCACGATGTTGCGCATGATCACGTCGGGGGTCCCGCCGGGGCCTGAGCCGACGGTAATCTCGACCGGGCCCTTGGGGGCCTTCATCTGTGCGTACGCCGCCGGCACGGCGAATAGCGTGCAGGCGATGAATAGGCGAACGAGCATTTCCTCCTCCTTGGTTTTGGCTACGACTAGGTTTTCTCCAGCCTAGTCAAGCAGTCGGGTAAGATCAAGCCCCTCCCGCGTGCGCCATGCAAGTCGAGCGTGAACTCAAATTCAGCCTGACGCCGGCAGCCGCGCGCCGCATCGGTCGGCAGGTGCGTCCAGCGGGGCCGTGGCGCCGGCGCATGGTTTCCAACGCGTACTACGACACGACCAACGAGCGGTTGCGCCGCGCGGGCGTGGCGCTGCGCCTGCGCCGCGACGGCATGCGCCGCCTGCAGACGCTGAAGGTCGAGTCCGCGGCCGGCGGGCTAAGCGCCCGCGCGGAATGGGAGATGCCGGCGCCGCGCGGCAAGCTCGACGTCGCCGCCTTTCCGCGCGAGGAGATCCTGGCGGCGACCGGGCTCGACGTCGCACGGCTCGCGGGCCGGCTGCGGCCGCGCTTCGAGACGCGCTTCTCCCGCCGCTCGGCGCCGGTGATCGTCGACGGCGCGACGCGCGCGGAAATCTCGGTCGATCGGGGCTACGTCGCCGCGGGCGAGCGGCGCGAGACGATCAGCGAGGTTGAGCTCGAGCTCAAGGCCGGCAATACCGCGTCGCTGCTGCGCTATGCAACCGCACTGGCGAAGCCGCTCGGTCTCGCGCTCGAGTTCGAAAGCAAGGCCGAGCGCGGCTACCGGCTGGTCGCTGGCGAAGCATTCCCTTCGCCGCGCAAGTGGCGCCGGCCGCGGCTCGGCGAGCTCGCGACGCCGACCGAGGCGTTCATAGCCATCTTCGGGGCGACGCTGAGCCAGGCCGGCGCGAATGCCCGTGGCGTGGTGGACGGGCGCGACCCGGAGTATCTGCACCAGATGCGCGTCGGGCTGCGTCGCTTGCGCTCCGCGCTGATCGCCTTTCGCGGCCTCGTGCCCAAGAAGGCGGCGAAGCCGATCGCCGAGCGCCTGCGCGCGCTGATGCCCGCCTTGGGTGCGGCCCGCGACTGGGACGTCTTCTGCGAAGGCCTGGTGGCCGTCGGGATGCAGGAGCCGGAACGCGCGTCGGCTCTGGCGCCGCTTCTCGCGCGCGCCCGCGCCAAGCGCGGCGTCGCCCGGCGGCGTGTCCGCCTGGTCGCGGGCTCGCGCAAGCTGCAAGCCTTCCTGCTGCGTACGCTGCGCTGGGTCAACGACGGCCCGTGGAAGGCGGGCGCGCCGGGCGCGGAGGGCTCGCTCGGTGCGTTCGCCGCAGCGGCGCTCGAGCGTTTGCATGGCAAGGCGCTGCGGCAGGCGCGCAACATCGATTGGAGCGATTCCGAGGAGCGTCACCGGCTGCGTATCCGGATGAAGCGCTTGCGCTATGCCTGCGACTTCTTCGCCGCTTCGTTCGCCGGAGCGGCGGCGCGCCCCTACATCAAGCGCCTCGCCGCGCTCCAGGACATTCTGGGCGACCTGAACGACATCGCCGTGGCGCGGCGCCTGCTCGCGGAGCTCGCTCCCCGCGGCAGCGCGCGCGGCGTTCCGGCAGCCGCCGCACACACGCGCCATGCGCTCGCCGTGCGCGAGCGCATGCTCGTCATCTCGCTCGAGGCCGCCTGGGCCGCGTTCGAGAAGCGCCGGCCGTTCTGGAAGCCTCCAGGATGAAGACTTCGGCCCTCGGCCACACGAAAGGCAGCCGCGGGTAGCGGCGCTCCAGGGCACCCTTGCCGTCGCCGACTTCGCAGATCAGCAGCCCGCCCGGGTCAAGGTAGCGGCGATAGGAATCGAGCAGGCGGACCACTGTGTCGAGGCCTTGACCGCCGCCGGCGAGCGCGATTCCCGGCTCGTAGCGATACTCGCGCGGCAGCCGGCGCATCGAAGGCGTGCTGACGTAGGGCGGATTCGACAGGATGAGGTCGTAGGTCGCCTTCAGACTGCGGAAGAGATCGGACTTGATCAGACGGATGCGCCGGCCGAGCTTGTGCAGGCGCACGTTGTGCGCGGCAACTTCCAGCGCAGCCTTCGAAATGTCGCTCGCGTCGACCTGTGCGGCCGGGAACGCCCGCGCCGCGAGGATCGCTAGGCATCCCGACCCGGTGCAGAGGTCGAGGATGCGCCGCGGCTCGAAGCCGAGATTCTTCAGCAGGAACGCGATATGCGAGCGCGGAATGATCACGCGCCGATCCACGTAGAACCGCTCGCCGTCGAGCCAGGCTTCGTTCAGCAGGTAGGCCGCCGGTATGCGTTCCTCGATCCTGCGTTGGATCAACTTTTCGACCCGGGCGGGACTCGCCGTCCGGCCGAGATCGACGTCGAATGGCAGGCGAAGGCCGCGGAGCACGAGGAACGCGGCCTCATCGTGCGCGTTGTCGGTGCCATGCCCGTAATGGACCCGCGCCGCAGCCAGCCGACGAGCGGTTTGCTCGATCAGCTCTCCCAACCTCAAGGGAGCAGGGCGCGCAGCGTGTCGAGGTAGATGCGCGGCAGCATCTCGAGCTGCGAAAGCTCGATGTGCTCGTTCAGCTTGTGGATGCTGGCGTTGACCGGGCCGAGCTCGATCACCTCGGGACAGATCTCGATGATGAAGCGCGCGTCCGAGGTGCCGCCGGTGGTGGAGAGCTCGGCGGAGCGGCCGGTGTGCTTCTTGCCCGCTTGCTGCACCACCTTCGCTAGGCGGCCATCCTTGCTGAGGAACGGCTTGGCCCCCAGCACCCAGTCGACCGAATATTCCAGCCCGTGCTTCTTCAGGATGGACTCGACGCGCTGCTTGAGCGACGCATCCGTGCTCTCGGTCGAAAAGCGGAAGTTGAAATCGATTTCCGCGGTACCCGGGACGACGTTGGTCGCGCCGGTGCCGGCGTGGATGTTGGAGACCTGGAAGCTGGTGGGCGGAAAGCTCTCGTTGCCTTTGTCCCACTGCGTCCGCGCCATCTCGGCGAGCGCCGGGGCTAGGAGGTGCACCGGGTTCTTCACCAGGTGCGGGTAGGCGACGTGCCCTTGAATTCCCTTGACGACCAATTTCCCCGAAAGCGAGCCGCGCCGCCCGTTCTTCAGCATATCGCCCAGCCAGTCCACGGAGGTCGGCTCGCCGACGATGCAGTAGTCGATGAGCTCGTTGCGGCTCTTCAGCGTCTCGACCACGCGCACCGTGCCGTCGACCGCCGGCCCTTCCTCGTCGGAAGTGATGAGCAGCGCGATGGACCCGGAATGACCCGGGCGCTCTGCGACGAATTCCTCCGCCGCGACGACGAAGGCGGCGATCGAGGACTTCATGTCGGCGGCGCCGCGGCCGTAGAGCTTGCCGTCCCGGATCGTCGGCACGAAGGGATCCGAGTGCCACTCGCTGAGCGGCCCGGTCGGCACCACGTCGGTATGGCCGGCGAAGCAGACCACCGGATGGCCGCTGCCGCGCCGTGCCCAGAGATTCGTGACCTCGCCGAACTGCATCGGCTCGCACTTGAACCCGACTCGCCCGAGCCGCTTGGCGAGGAGTTCCTGGCAGCCCCCGTCTTCCGGGGTGACGGACTTGCGCCCGATGAGCGCTTGGGCGAGCTCTAGTACCCCATCAGGCATTCATGTCGATCTTGAAATTGCCGAAGGACGCGTTGCCGCCGCCCGAGAGTTTTTCGTCGACCGGCTTTTGCTGCACGCCCTGCGGCATCGACTGCCCGGGCATCGACTGGCCGGTGATTTCGCCCGCGGTCGCCTGGTTGATGAGCCACAGCATGTTGGTGGCCGAGTCGGCGTTCGCCATCGCCTCGTCCTGCGTGATCTTGCCGTCCATGAAGAGCTTGAAGAGCGACTGCTCGAAGGTCTGCGAGCCCGGCGACATGCTCTTCTCGAGCGCTTCCTTGATCTCGTTGATCTCGCCCTTCTCGATCAGCTCGGCGATGTGGCGCGTGTTCAGCAGCACCTCCGCCGCGACGGCGCGCGCGCCGGTCTTAACGCGCACCAGACGCTGCGAGATCACCGCGGAGAGCGCCGCCGACAGGTCGAGCAACAGCGCCGGCCGGTTCTCGAGCGGGTAGAAGTTGATGATCCGGTTCATCGCGTGGTAGCTGTTGTTCGCGTGTAGCGTGGCGAGGCAGAGATGGCCCGACTGCGCGTACGCGAGAGCCATCGCCATGGTCTCCTTGTCGCGGATCTCGCCGATCAGGATGCAGTCGGGCGCCTGGCGCAGCGCGTTCTTCAGGCCGATCTCGAACGCCTTGGTATCGGTGCCGACCTCGCGTTGGTTCACGATCGACTTCTTGTTCTGGAAGATGTATTCGACCGGGTCTTCGAGCGTCAGGATGTGGCCCGACTTGCGCTCGTTGCGGAAGTCGAGCATCGAAGCGAGCGAGGTCGACTTGCCCGAGCCGGTGGCGCCGACCATCAGGATCAGGCCGCGCTTGCCCATGATCACTTCCTTCAGCACCTCGGGCAGGCCGAGCGAGTCGATCGGCGGGATCGAGCCCGGGATGTAGCGCACCACCACCGAGGGCGAGCCCTTCTGGCGGAACGCACTGATGCGGAAGGTGCCCACGCCCGCGAGGTTGTACGCGGTGTTGAGCTCCATCTCGTCCTCGTACTCCCTGATCTGGCGCTCGTTCAGCACCTCGTAGAGCAGCTGCTGCACGGTCTCGGCGGTCATTACGGCCTGATTGACCGGCATGGCGACGCCGTTGATCTTGATGTTGATCGGCGCGCCGACCGAAACGAAGATGTCCGAGGCCTTCTTGTCGGCCATGATCTGGAACAGCTTCTTCATTGCAGACATCGTCCCTCCCGTGCCTTTTTTGCGTTGCCTTGCGCCAGCTTATCCCGCTAGTTTAATCCCCCCTGAGAAGTTCGTTCAGGCTGGTCTTGGCGCGGGTCTTGGCATCGACCCTTTTTACAATTACCGCACAGTAGAGGCTGTATTTGCCGTCTGGGGAGGGCAAATTACCGGAAACGACCACCGACCCGGCCGGGACCCGACCGTAAAGGATTTCCCCGGTCTGCCGGTCCAGGATGCGGGTGCTTTGCCCGAGGTATACGCCCATCGAGAGCACGCTGTTCTCCTCGACGATTACCCCCTCGACCACCTCCGAGCGGGCGCCGATGAAGCAGTTGTCCTCGATGATCACGGGGTTGGCCTGGACCGGCTCGAGCACGCCGCCGATGCCAACGCCGCCTGAAAGGTGCACGTTCTTGCCGATCTGCGCGCAGGAGCCGACGGTGGCCCAGGTGTCGACCATGGTTCCCTCGTCCACGTAGGCGCCGATGTTGACGAAGGACGGCATCAGCACCACGTTTTTGGCGATGTAGGAGCCGCGCCGCGCGGCGGCGGGAGGAACGACGCGGAAGCCCGCTTTTTCAAAATTGAAAGATTCAAACTTCGAAGGCACTTTGTCGTAGTACCGCTTCTCCATCACCCGGTTGTCATGCAGGCGGAAGGAGAGCAGCACCGCCTTCTTCAGCCACTGGTGCGTGACCCACTGGCCGCCGGACTTCTGGGCGACGCGCAGCTTCCCGGAGTCGAGCCCCGCGATCGCTTCGTCGACGGCGTCGCGCAGCGCCTTCGTGGGCTTGAGGGAAGCGCGCTGCTCCCAGGCTTCTTCGATGATTTTTTGGGCGTTCATAGCTTGTCGATGAGGCTCGCGATGCGCCTGGCCGCTTCCAAGCACTCCCCGAGCGGCGCGACCAGCGCAATGCGAACGTGGTTGGATCCCGGGTTCCTGCCGTCCACCTCGCGTCCGAGAAAGCTCCCAGGCAGTAAGAGGACATTGTATTCACCGTGCAGGCGGCGCACGAACTCGGCATCGTCGATCGGGGTCTTTAGCCACACATAGAAGCTGCCGTCCGGCCTCTCGGCCCCGAGCACAGGCAGGACCGCGTCGAATTTCTCGAGGTAGAGGCAGCGGTTCTCGCGCACGTGCTCCTCGTCGCTCCATGCGGCGATCGACGCCTTCTGCACGGCGATGCTCATGGCGGAGCCGTGGTAGGTGCGATAGAGCCGGAACCGGTCGAGCAGGGCGGCGTCGCCCGCGACGAAGCCGGAGCGCATGCCGGGTGCGTTGGAGCGCTTGGACAGGCTGGAGAACACCACCAGCCGCCGGTAGTCGCGCTTGAGCTTGTGGGCTGCTTCGAGGCCCCCGAGCGGCGGCTGGTCGAAATAGATCTCGGAATAGCACTCGTCCGAAGCGATGACGAAACCGTGCCGGTCGGAGAGCTCGAACAGCCGCGTCCAGCCGCCGAGTCCCATGACCTTGCCGCTCGGATTGGCCGGCGAGCAGGTGTACACGAGTTGCACGCCGTTCCAGTCTTGCGGCTCGCCGTAGACCGGCGTGGCGCCGGCCAGCAGGGCAGCGCCTTCATAGATTTGATAGAACGGGTTGGGGCAGACGACTCTTGCTCCCGGCGACAGCACAGTCTGTGCGAACGCGAAGAGCGCCTCGCGCGAACCGTTGACCGGAAGGACCTGGGTCGCCGGATCGGGCGCCGGAATTCCGTAGCGCCGCGCGAGCCAGCCCGAAATCGCCGCGCGCAGCTCGGGCGTGCCGGCGGTCAGCGGGTAGGTGGCAAGCCCGTCGAGCGCGGCCGCAAGCGCGTCCTTGACCAGGCGCGGGGTCGGATGCTTCGGCTCGCCGATCGAGAGGTTGATCTCGCCGGGCCGGCCGCCGGTCAGGGCGCGAAGCTTTTCGAACGGGTAGGGCTTAAGCCGATCCAGCAGCGGATTCACCGCGCCAACCCTTCTTGCGGTGCTCCGCAATGACCGTGGTGTAGATGCCGCCGCGCACGTTGAAGCGCGCCTCGAGCTTCATGTAGCGCGGCCGCGTCGCGCGCACCAAGTCGTCGAGGATGCGATTCGTCACCGCCTCATGGAACGCGCCCTGGTCGCGGAACGACCAGACATACAGCTTGAGCGATTTGAGCTCGACGCACAGCCGGTCGGGCACGTAGTCGAGCACCAGCGTGGCGAAATCCGGCTGGCCGGTTTTCGGGCACAGGCAGGTGAACTCCGGGATCTCCATGTGGATCCGGTAGTCGCGCTGCGGCGTCGGATTGGCGAAGGTTTCTAGCCGCTTGCTCGGTCGGGAGGGCACTCGAAAAACTGCCGGAAAGAAAGCGCGGCGATGTTATCATTTTTTCCGTGCGGCTCACTCAAATAAAACTAGCCGGATTCAAGTCCTTCGTAGACCCAACTTCGATCCACATCCCAGGCCAGCTCGTCGGCGTCGTCGGCCCCAACGGCTGCGGCAAGTCGAACGTGATCGATGCGGTGCGCTGGGTGCTCGGCGAGAGCCGCGCTTCGGCGCTGCGCGGCGACTCGATGCAGGACGTGATCTTCAACGGCTCGGTGCACCGCAAGCCGCTCGCGCGCGCCTCGGTCGAGCTGATCTTCGACAACGCGCAGGGCCGCGCGGCGGGACAGTGGTCGCAGTACGCCGAGATCTCGGTCAAGCGCACGTTGCAGCGCGACGGCGAGTCGAGCTACTACATCAACGGCACGCACGTGCGCCGGCGCGACATTACCGACATGTTCCTCGGCACCGGCCTCGGCCCGCGCGCCTACGCGATCATCGAGCAGGGGATGATCTCGCGCGTGATCGAGGCGAAGCCCGAGGAGCTGCGCGTGTTCCTCGAGGAAGCGGCGGGCATCTCGCGCTACAAGGAGCGTCGGCGCGAGACGGAGAATCGGCTCGCCGACACGCGCGAGAACCTGGCGCGCGTCACCGACATCCGCCTCGAGCTCGGCGCGCAGCTCGAGAAGCTCGAGGGCCAGGCAAAGGTCGCCACGCGCTACAAGGAATACCACTCGGACCTGCAGCTCAAGCAGCACCTGCTGTGGTACCTGCGCCGGCGCGATGCCGCGGCCGAGCGCGAGCGCCACGCGCAGGAAATCGCCCGGCTCACGAATGCGCTGGAAGCCGAGACCGCGGAGCTGAGGAACGTGGAATCGCGCGTGGAGAGCGCGCGCGCCGCGCACTATGCGGCCGGCGACGGCCTCAACACGTCGCAGGGCGCGCTGTATGCAGCCAACGCGGAGGTCGCGCGCTTCGAATCGGAGCTCCGGCACGCCGAGGAGACGCGCAGCCGCCTGGAAAGCCAGTACACCGAGCGCCGTGCCCAGCTCGCTTCGTGGCGCACGCAACGCGCCGACCTCACTCAGTCTTTGCACTCGTGGGCGGCCCGCGCCGGCGAAGCGAAGCAACGCGTGTCCGAAACGCGCCAGAAGCTGGAGCAGGAAAAGAACGCGTTGCCCGGCGCCGACCAGTCGTTCCGCAGCGCGCAGCAGCGCCTGGACGGTGCGCGCAGCGCGCTCGCGCAGGCCGAGAGCCGCTTCCAGCTCGAGCAGGCGAACTTCACCCATCTCGAGCGCGCCCTGCAAACGCTCTCGCAGCGCGGCGAGCGGCTCGAGGCCGAGCTGCAGACGCTTCCCGAGCCGCCGCCCGGCGGGATGCAGAACCTCGACGAGCTGCAGCAGGCTCTCGGCACTGCGCAGCGGGAATTCGAAGCGATGCAGGTCGAACACTCGGCTGCCGAGGAGCGGCGCGCCGCGGCGGCCGAAGCGCTCGGCACCGCGCAACGCGACCACGCCGCAGCGCAGGCCCAGCTCGACACCTTGCGCCAGATCCAGGCCGCGGCCGAGGACAATGCGCCGCTGCGCGACTGGCTGGAGCGCCATGGGCTCGCGCACGCGGCGCGCTTCTGGCAGAAGCTGCGCATCGACCACGGCTGGGAGACCGCCGTCGAGTCGGTGCTGCGCGAGCGCCTGCATGCGCTCGAGCTGACCGACGCCTCGAGGCTCGCGGCCGCGCTGGCCGATCGACCGCCGGTAAAAGCTAGCGTGTTCGATCATGGGGCGCGCTCGAGCGCCGTCCCCGCGGCGGGGTTGCCGCTCAGCTCAAAGATTCACGTCACCGACCCGGCCGTGGCCGGTGCGCTGGCGGACTGGCTTGCCGGGGTCGTGGCGGTCGAAGGCACGCCGGATGCGCGCATGCGCGAGGCGCTGCCGCCGGGTGTGGTGCTGGTGAACCGCGACGGACACCAGTTCACTCGCCATACCGTGAGCTTTCACGCACCCGACCCGGCCGACGCCGGCATCCTGGCGCGGCAGGCCGAGATCGAGGAACTGGAGAAGCGCTGTGGCGAGCTTGCGTCGCGCCTCGCCGCCGCGGCGCGCGACGCGCAGTCGCATGAGGAACAATTGAACCTCCAGGCCCACGAGCTGGAGCGCGCGCGGCTTCAGATCGCGGAGCGGCAGTCGGCGCTGCACGACGGGCAGATCGAGAACGTGAAGCTGTCGCAGGCGCAGGAGCGCTACCGGGAGCGCAGCGCCGAGCTGAACGAGGTGCGCGCCGAAGCCGGCCGCGGCAGCGAGGCCTTGAGCCTTTCCCGGGACAGCTCGGGGCGCATCGCCGAGGAAATCGGCGCGAACAAGATCGAGGCCGAAACGGCGCGCGAGGCGCTCACCGCGGCCGAAAGCGCGCTCGGCGCGCAGCGCGAGGCGCTGCAGAAGGCCGAGCGCGAAGCGCAGGACGCGCTCTTCGGCGAACGCGAGTGCTCTTCCAAGATCGCGGAGATCGACAACTCGGTGCGCGTCATCGACCAGCAGATCACGCGTGCCGATGCCGAGGTGACCCGGCTGAACGAAGAGCTCGCGGCCGATCCGATCCCCGCCGTCAAGGAATCGCTGGCGGCGGCGGTCGAGACGAAGATCGCCTGCGAGAAGAACCTGGGCGAGGCGCGCAACACGGTCGAGGCGGCCGCCGGCGCCCTGCGCGAGCTCGAGGAGGCGAAGCTCCAGGCCGAGGCGCGCGCCGCGCCGCTGCGCGAGAAGGTGAGCGAGCTGCGGCTCAAGGAGCAGGCGGCGCAGATCAATTTCGACCAGTTCGCCACGCAGCTGACCGAGGCGGGCGCGAACGAGGAGCAGCTCGCCGCCGAGGCCAGCAGCGCCCCTCGCGCCGCCTCGCTGCAGGGCGAGATCACGCGCATCACCCAGGCGATCAACGAGCTCGGCGCGGTGAACCTCGCGGCGCTGGAGGAGCTGCGCACCAGCCAGGAGCGCAAGAACTTCCTCGACGCGCAGTCCACCGACCTGGAAGAAGCCGTGCGCACGCTCGAGGACGCGATCCGCAGGATCGACCGGGAAAGCCGCGAGCTGCTGCGCGAGACCTTCGAAACGGTGAACGGCCACCTCGGCAAGCTCTTTCCGACGCTCTTCGGCGGCGGGGACGCCAAGCTCGTGATGAGCGGCGAGGAGATTCTCGACGCGGGGGTGCAGGTGATGGCGCACCCGCCCGGCAAGCGCAACACCAGCATCCACCTCCTCTCGGGGGGCGAAAAGGCGCTGACCGCGATCTCGCTGGTGTTCGCCCTGTTCCAGCTCAATCCGGCGCCGTTCTGCCTGCTCGACGAAGTCGACGCGCCGCTCGACGACTCCAATACGCTGCGCTTCTGCGACCTGGTGCGGCGCATGTCGGACCAGACCCAGTTCCTGTTCATCAGCCACAACAAGATCTCGATGGAGATGGCCTCCCAGCTGGTCGGCGTCACGATGCCGGAGTCGGGCGTTTCGCGCGTGGTGGCGGTGGACATCGAGGAAGCGCTGCGCATCCGGGAGGAGCTCGCCGCGTAGGATTCCATGGGCGACCTCGTACTCGGTCTGCTCGTGCTCGGCGCGGTGCTTTTTGCGGGCGTGCTCGTCTATAACCGGGTGCAGGAGCGCTCGGCCCGGCGCGCCGTAGAGCGCGCCTTCGGCCCGGGCCGGCCCGATACGCTGCTCGATGAGCCGTCCGCGCGGCGCGAACCTTCCCTGAAGGCGGAAGCCCTGCCGGATGAGCGCGTGGACTACGTGATCGAGCTGCAGCCCGCGCGCCCGCTCGCCGCGGCGATGGTGCACGAAGGCTGGCAGACGATCGAGCAGCGCTTCGCGCGCCGCGTGCTGCTCGCAGAATCGGGCGGCGGCGACTGGCGCGCAGGCCTGCAGCTCGTGAGCCGCGCCGGCGTGGTGAGCGAGGCCGAGCTGATCGAGTTCCGCTCCGCGGTCGAGACCCTCGCGGCCAGCCTGGCCGCGAGCGTTTCGGCGCCCGAGATACGCCACGTGCTCGAGGCGGCACGCGAGCTCGACCGCACGTGTGCCGACAGCGATATCCAGGTGGCGCTGCACGTGGTTGCCCCCGCGGTCGATATCGACTCCGCGCCCTTGGTCGGTGAACAACCCTTCCAGGTCGTCCGACGCGAGGACGGGGTCACGCTCATCCTCGACGTCGCGCTGACCCCGCAGCTCGGGGCGAGCTACGAGGCGATGGCGCGCGCCGGGCGCAGCCTCGCCGAGACGCACGGCGGCCGCTTGGTCGACGACCGCGGCAATGTGCTCGACGAGCGCTCGCTCGCGGCGATCGGCGCGCAGCTCGAGGCCGTGCGCCAGGCGCTCGCCGGGCGCGGCATCGAGACCGGGAGCCCGCTCGCGCTGCGTCTATTTTCATGACGGTTGAGAAGAAGGCCAGGAAACTCCGGGAAACGATCGAGCGGCATAACCGGCTCTACTACCTCGAAGACGCGCCGCAGATCACCGACGCGGAGTACGACGCGCTGTTCCGCGAGCTGCACGCGCTGGAAGCCGAGCATCCCGAGCTGCGCACGCCCGATTCGCCCACGCAGCGGGTCGGCGCGCCGCCGCTCGCCGAGTTCGGCGAGGTTCGGCATCGCACGCCGATGCTCTCGATCAGCAACGCCTTCGACGAGGAGAATGTGCGCGCCTTCGACAAGCGCGTGCGCGAGAACCTCGGCGCCGGCGAGGTCGAGTATGCGGTCGAGCCGAAGCTCGACGGCCTGGCGGTGAGCCTCACGTACCGCGACGGGGTGCTTGCGCAAGGGGCGACCCGCGGCGACGGCGCCACTGGCGAGGATGTGACCGCGAACTTGCGCACCGTGCGGAACATTCCATTGAAAATCATGAGCGGAGACCTCGAAGTGCGCGGAGAGGTCCTGATGTACCGCAGCGATTTCGACGCGCTGAACGAGCGCCAGCGCCAGGCCGGTCAGAAGGAGTACGTGAACCCGCGCAACGCGGCGGCGGGGGCGGTGCGCCAGCTCGATTCGCGCATCACCGCGACGCGGCCGCTGCGCTTTTTCGCCTACGCGCTGGTCTCCGAAACCACCGTGAAGACGCATGCGCAGGCCCTCGACCGCCTGCAGAAGCTCGGGTTCCCGGTCTGCGAGGAGCGCGCGGTGGTCTCGGGCGCGGAAGGCCTTCTGCGCTACTACAGCCGCATGGGCAAGCTGCGCGACAAGCTGCCCTACGCCATCGACGGGGTGGTCTACAAGGTGAACCGCCTCGACTGGCAGGAGCGCCTCGGCTTCGTTTCGCGCGCGCCGCGCTTCGCGCTCGCGCATAAGTACCCGGCCGAGGAGCAGACGACGCAAGTGCTGGGCATCGAGGTCCAGGTCGGGCGCACCGGCGCGCTCACGCCGGTCGCGCGGCTCCAGCCGGTTTTCGTCGGCGGCGTGACGGTCACCAACGCCACCCTGCACAACGAGAGCGAGCTGCGGCGCAAGGACGTGCGCATCGGCGATACGGTCGTCGTGCGCCGCGCCGGCGACGTGATTCCGGAAGTGGTTTCCGTGCGCACCGAGCTGCGTCCGCAGGATGCCGCCCTGTTCCAGTTCCCGGCCGAGTGCCCGATCTGCGGCTCCGCCGTCGTCAAGAACGAGGACGAGGCGGTGCACCGCTGCAGCGGCGGTCTCTACTGCCCGGCGCAGCGCAAGCAGGCGCTGCTGCATTTCGCCAGTCGGCGCGCGATGAACATCGAGGGACTGGGCGAACGCCTGGTGGATCAGCTCGTGGACAAGGACATGGTCCATACGCCGGCCGACCTCTACGCCCTTGGCGTTGAAAAGCTGGAAAGCCTGGAGCGGATGGGCGAGAAGTCGGCGGCCAATCTGGCCGCCGAGCTCGAGCGCTCGCGCAGCACCAGCCTCGAGCGCCTGATCTACGCCCTGGGCATCCGCAACGTCGGCGAGAGCACCGCGCGCGACCTGGCGCGGCACTTCGGCGACCTCGACCCGCTGATGCGGGCGAGCGAGCAGGAGCTGCTCCAGGTCATGGACGTCGGGCCGGTGGTGGCGCGCTCGATCCACCAGTTCTTCGCCGAAGCGCATAACCGGCAGGTCATCGAGGACTTGCTCAAGGCGGGAATGCGCTGGCCCAAGATCTCCCCGGCGCCCCGGACGTCGGGGCCGGTGAAGAGCTTCGTGCTGACCGGCACGCTGAGCGGCATGACGCGCGACGAAGCGCGCGCCGCGATCGAGGCCAAGGGGCACAAAGTGGCCGGCTCGGTGTCCAAGAAGACCGATTTCGTCGTTGCCGGAGAAGACGCGGGGTCGAAGCTCGAGCGCGCGCGCGCACTCGGGGTTCGCATCCTGGATGAAAAAGAATTCCGCGAAATGCTGCAAAATCTGTAACCCCGGGCCCATTCCATGCACGCAAAACTGAGAAAGGCCGTATTTCCGGTCGCCGGCCTCGGCAGCCGGTTCCTGCCCGCCACCAAGGCGAGCCCCAAGGAAATGCTGCCGATCGTCGACAAGCCCCTCATCCAGTACGCAGTGGAGGAGGCGGCGGCCGCCGGCATCACCGAGATGGTGTTCGTCACCGGCCGCAACAAGCGCGCGATCGAGGACCACTTCGACAAGGCCTACGAGCTCGAGACCGAGCTCGAGCGCAAGCACAAGGACGTGCTGCTCGACATGGTGCGCTCGGTGCTGCCCGAGGGCGTGCGCTGCATCTACATCCGGCAGGCCGAGCCGCTCGGCCTCGGCCACGCCGTGCTCTGCGCCCAGCCGATCGTGGGCAACGAGCCGTTCGCGGTGCTGCTCGCCGACGACCTGATGGACGCGCAGCCGGCCGCGATGTGCCGCATGGCCGAGGTCTACTCGCAGACCGGCGCCTCGCTCCTCGGCGTGGAGGAGGTGCCGCGCCAGCAGACCCAGAACTACGGCATCGTCACGATCGACAAGATGCAGGGCGACAGCGCCCGCATCCACAGCATCGTGGAGAAGCCCAAGCCGGCGGACGCGCCGTCCAACCTCGGGGTGATCGGCCGCTACGTGCTGACCCCACGGATCTTCGAGCTGCTCGCCGAGGTCGTGCCCGGCACCGGCGGCGAGATCCAGCTTACCGACGGGATTTCCGCGCTGCTCCGGCACGAGAAGGTCCTGGCCGTGCGCCTGCCCGGGCGGCGTTACGACTGCGGCTCCAAGCTCGGCTACCTGCAGGCGACGCTCGAGTACGGGCTGCGCCACCCGGAGACCGGCGCGGACTTCGCGCGCTACTTGAAGTCGCGAAACAATGCCTGATCCGGCGGCCGCCTGGGCATTCCTCGAGGAGTCCGAGCTGATCGCGAGCGCCGAGGAAGTCCAGACGGCGGTGCGGCGCGTGGCCGGTGAGATCGAGCACGCGCTGTCGAAAAAGTACCCCCTGGTGCTCGCCGTCATGGGCGGCGCCGTGGTGTTCGCGGGGCAGATCCTGCCGCTCCTGCGCTTCCCGCTCGACTTCGACTACGTGCACGCCTCGCGCTACGGCGCGATGACGCGCGGCACGCGGATCGAATGGCGCGTAAAGCCGCCCGCGCTGGTCAGGGGACGCGCGGTGCTGGTGCTCGACGACATTCTCGATCACGGCGAGACCATGCACGCCATCCGCAACGGCCTGCTCGAGCTCGGCGCGGCGAGCGTGCATTGCGCGGTTCTGGTGGAAAAAGTGCTGAAGGAGAAAAAGCCGATCGTGCCGGACTTCATCGGACTGAAGATTCCCGACCGCTTCGTCTTCGGCTGCGGCATGGACGCGAAGGGCTTCTGGCGCAATTTGCCGGAGATCCGCGCGATGAAGGAGTAACGCATGCTCGCGATCATCGGCGGCAGCGGACTGACCAAGCTCGCCAACCTCGAGGTCGGCCGGCGCAAGGTCGCGCGCACGCCGTACGGCGATCCGTCCGGCGCGGTGACCTTCGGCCGCGTCGGCGCGAACGAGATCCTGTTCCTCGCGCGGCACGGCTACGGGCATACCATCGCGCCGCACGAAGTGAACTACCGCGCGAACCTCTGGGCGCTCAAGCAATGCGGCGCCGACGCCGTCGTCTCGGTCGCCTCGGTGGGCGGCATCCGCAACGACATCTGGCCGGGCACGCTGGTCTTGCCGCACCAGATCATCGACTACACCTGGGGCCGGGCCTCGACCTTCTTCGAAGGCCCGGGCACGCCGGTCAACCACATCGATTTCACCGAGCCGTATTCGCGACAGATGCGCGCTCGCCTATTGAGCGCTGCCGCTAATGCGGGCGAGCGAATCATGGATGGCGGAGTCTACGCGGCTACCCAGGGCCCGCGGCTCGAAACCGCGGCGGAGATCAACCGCCTGGAGCGCGACGGCGCCGAGCTCGTGGGCATGACCGGGATGCCGGAAGCCGCGCTCGCGCGCGAGATCGGCCTCGAGTACGCGGCGATCGCCGTGGTCGCGAACTACGCCGCCGGCCGCGGCGACAGCGAGCGCGCGGTGCCGCTCGACAAGATCGAGGCGGTGCTCGAGGAAGCGATGGGCCGCGTGCGGCGCATCATCGAGAAGCTCTGCGAGGCGCAATGATCCGCCCCGTACTTCGCATGGGGGATCCTCGCCTTTGGCAAAAGTCGTTGCCCGTAGAAAAATTTGGAACGGCCGAATTGGCCGCCTTGTTGACCGATATGCGCGACACCATGGCGCACTTGAACGGCGCGGGCCTCGCCGCGCCGCAGATCGCGGTGCCGCTGCGCGTGGTGATCTTCGGCGTCACCGCCAACCCGCGCTATCCCGACATCGAGCCGGTACCGGATACCGTGCTGATCAATCCGGTGCTGACGCCGCTCTCGAGCGAGATGGAGGAGGGGTGGGAAGGCTGCCTGTCGGTCCCTGGAATGCGCGGTTGGGTTCCCCGGTTCAGCAAGCTTCGGTATTCAGGTTATGACGAGCGCGGCCGACACCTTCAGCGCGAAGTAGAAGGCTTCCACGCCCGCGTCGTGCAGCACGAGGTCGACCACCTCGACGGCGTGCTCTACCCGATGCGCATCCGGGACCTGACGAAGTTCGGCTTCAACGAGGAGCTGTTCCCGGGCGTCAACCTGCCTGCCGAGGATTAGCGTGGTATTTGCTGAGCGCGGCGCGAAAGTCCGGCTCGACGACATCCCGACCGAGCCGCCCAAGGGGATCTCCAAGGAGCAGGCTCGCAAGCGCTTCGCCCAGCTCGGCGAAGAGCTGTTCGAGCTGCAGGACTCCATGTTCGGCGCCAAGCTGAACAGCGTCATGATGGTTCTGCAGGGCCGCGACACCGCCGGCAAGGACGGCGCCATCAAGCACGTGGCGGGCTGCCTCAATCCGCGCGGGCTCAGCGTGGTGTCGTTCGGCGTGCCGACCACGGAGGAGCGCGAGCACGATTTTCTCTGGCGCGTGCATCGCCACGCGCCGCGGCTCGGCGAGTTCGCCATCTTCAACCGCTCGCACTATGAGGACGTGCTCGTCGTGCGCGTGCACGACCTCGCGCCGCGCAAGCTCTGGAAGGAGCGCTACGGGCACATCGCGGACTTCGAGGAGCTGCTCGCGGAGCACGGAACCATCGTGCTCAAGTACTTCCTACACATCAGCAAGAAGGAGCAGAAGAAGCGCCTGCTCGAGCGCGAACAGACGGCGCAGACGGCGTGGAAGCTGAATGCCAACGACTGGAAGGAGCGCGACCACTGGGACGCGTACACCGAGGCGTACGAGGACGCGATTGCGAAAACCGCCGCCCCACATGCGCCGTGGATCGTCGTGCCCGCGGATGCGAAGTGGTACCGCAACCTGGTGGTCGCGGAATCGGTGGTCGAAGCGCTGCGCGGGCACCGCAAGGCCTGGACCCGCACGCTCGAGGAGATGGGGCGCAGGCGGCGCGCCGAGCTCGCCGCCTACCGCCGGGATAGCTCCGCGAAGTAACTCGATCCGTCCTGGAGGATCAGCTCCCGATGCCGAGCGCGGCGAGCGTCTGTCGATCGGCTTGACCGGTCACCGGCAGCTTCTCCGCGCGCTGGAAGCTCATGAGTGCCGAGCGGGTGGTTTGCCCGAGGACACCGTCGGCGGCGCCCGGGCGGTAGCCGCGCGCGGCTAGCTTGCGCTGAACGTCGCGAATGGTGTTGGCGGTTGCGTTCTCGGCGCGGGTGGCGCCGGCGGCCGCCGAGGGCCGATCGATGCCGAGCGCGGCGAGGGTGCGCGGGTTGAGGCGCCCGGTAATCGTAAGCCCCTCGGATTTCTGGAAGGCGCTTAACGCGGCCGCGGTCCTTTCGCCGAGCATTCCGTGCGCCGGGCCGGCCTGGAAGCCGCGGTCGTTCAGCGTCTCCTGCGCCTTGCGGATCGTGGCGGCGTCGTAGCCGCCCGCCGCCGGGGTGCCATCCGCCTTCTGGATGCCGAGCGCGGCGAGCGTCTCGCGGTCGAGACGACCGCTGGGCTTCAGTTTCTCGGCCCGCTGGAAGTTCACCAGCGCCGCTTGCGTCTGAGCGCCCATCTTTCCGTCGATGCCGCCGGTCTTGTAACCGCGGTCGTTCAAGATCTTCTGCGCCTGGCGCACCGTTTGGTCGTCGACAAACAGCCGCTCGGCGGCGGAAGCCGAGGTCATCCCTGCGGCTACGAGCGCGGCCACGGCTAGTGAGTAAATGGCTTTCATGAAAAACCTCGCTTGAAAAGTTGGCCGTAGGGTTCGAGCAAGCGCTGTTCCTATTGCGGCGCAACAGATTCCAAGCGACGGCGTCGCGACGACTAAGCGGCGGCCTGCTGGAGCGTAAGGTCGGCGAGCAGGTCCTGCTCGAGCTGCAGCACGGTCTTCGAATTCGAAAGCGCTTCGCCGGAGATCAGGAACACGTCCTCGGCGCGGTCGCCGAGCGTATTGATGCGCGCGGTCTGCAGGTTGATGTGATAGCGCGCGAGCGTGCGGGCGACGCTATAGAGCAGCCCGGGCCGGTCGGCCGCGACGATGGTGAGCGCGTGGTAGGTGCCGCGTTCGTCGGGGCGGATGTTCACCGCGGGCGAAATCGGGAAATGGCGCACCCGGCGCGAGAGGCGCCCGCCGCGCGGCGGGCCGAGCGGTGCGTCGGATTGCAGCTCGGCGGCGAGGTCGGTTTCGATCATCGCGATACGGTCCTGGTAGTGGGCGTCGCGCCCCTGTCCCATGACGACGAAGGTGTCGAGCGCGTAGCCGTTGCGCGTGGTGTGCACCTTGGCTTCCGCGATATTGAAGCCGGCGCGCTCGAAATAGCCGCAGATGCGCGCGAACAGCACCTCGCGGTCCCGCGTATAGATCATGACCTGCAGGCCCTCGCCGAAGGGTGCGAGTCGCGCCTTGACCACGGGCTTGTCGGCGTCGACCCGGTAATGCAGGTTGCGCGTCTGCCAGGCGATCTCCTGCGCGTCGTGGCGCAGGAAGTAGGGCGTGTCGAGGGCGGCCCAGAGGCGGTCCTTGGCGATGTCGGAAAGCGCGTAGAGGCGCAGCAGGCGCACCGCCTCGGCCTGCTTCTCGGCGAGCGCGGCGTCGCGCGCCAGTGGCTCGCCGGTCAGCACCCGCCGAGTGGCGCGGAACAGATCCTCGAGCAGCTTGCCCTTCCAGGCATTCCATACCTTGGGGCTGGTACCGCGCACATCCGCGACGGTGAAAAGGTATAGCGCGACGAGGCGCCGCTCGGTGCCGACCAGCTCGGCGAAGGTCTTCACCACCTCTGGGTCGTAGACGTCCTGCTTCTGCGCCACGTGCGACATGGCGAGATGCCGCTCGACCAGGAACTGCACCAGTGCCGCATCTTCCCTGGAAAGAAGATGACTTTTGCAGAACCTGCGCGCGTCCACGGCGCCGAGCTCCGAATGGTCGCCGCCGCGCCCCTTGGCGATGTCGTGGTAGAGCGCGGCGACGTACAGCAGCCAGCGGCGCTCGAAGCCCGCCATCAGCTCGCTGCACAGCGGGAACTCGTGCGCGAACTCCGGCATGGTGAAGCGCCGCAGGTTGCGCATCACCATCAGGATGTGCTGGTCGACGGTGTACACGTGGAACAGGTCGTGCTGCATCTGGCCGACGATGCGGCCGAACTCCGGCAGGTAGCGGCCGAGGATGCCGTACTGGTTCATGCGGCGGAACTCGTGCACGATGCCGCGCGGCTGCTGGAGAATGTGCAGGAACAGCAGCCGCGCCGTCGGGTCCTTCCTGAATTGCACGTTGACCAGCAATCTTGCCCGCCATAGCGCCCGCAAGGTGCGCGCGGTCATCCCGCGCAGCTCCTGGTGCTGCATCATGAGCAGGAAGCACTCGAGGATCGCGCTCGGCGTGCGCGCGAAGGTGTTTTCCTGCTTGATGTGCAGCAGCTCGCTGCGCACTTCGAAGCGCTCGTTCAGCGCCCGCGGCGCGGTGTCGGGCCGCGGCGCAAGGCGCGCCTCCAGGTTCTGCATCAGGATGGCGTTGAGCTGCGTCACTCCCTTCGCGGTCTGGTAGTAGCGCTGCATCATCGCTTCGCTCGCGCGCCGCGCCGGCGTGTCCTTGTAGCCGAGCTGGCCGGCGAGGGCCGTCTGCAGGTCGAACACGATGCGGTCCTCGCGCCGCCCGGCAAGGTAATGCAGCCGGATCCGCAAGTCGTGCAGGTGCGCTTCTAGCTTCGCGAGCTGGCGCGCTTCCTGCCGCTCGATGAGGCCGGGCGCGACCAGGTCGCTCCACCGGCGTCCCATCGCGCTCGCGCGGGCAATCCACTGGATGACCTGCAGGTCGCGCAGTCCGCCGGGCGCCTCCTTGAGGTTCGGCTCGAGCGAGTAGGGCGAGTCCTGGTGCTTGGCGTGGCGCTGCTCCTGCTCGAGCTTCTTCGCCTTGAAGAACGCGACCGGGTCCAGGTTCCTTTGCAGCTCTTTGTTGAGCTTCTGGAACAGGCCGCGGCTGCC
The DNA here is from genome assembly GCA_035649875.1 of Burkholderiales bacterium. Taxonomy (GTDB): domain Bacteria; phylum Pseudomonadota; class Gammaproteobacteria; order Burkholderiales; family SG8-39; genus SCGC-AG-212-J23. The sequence goes on from DASRIR010000316.1 coordinate 33,275, forward strand.
GGCGAGGAAACGCGCTTCGAGCAGCGTGGTGCGGATGGTGATGTCGCCCGCCGCGGCCTCGATGCAGCCCTCGACCGTGCGCACGCTGTGGCCGATCTCCAGGCCGATGTCCCAGAACTGGCCGATCAGGCGCTCGAGCGCTTCGCGCTGCGCTGCGGTGGGCTCGGCTGCGAGCAGCAGCAGCAGATCGATATCGGAGCAGGGGAAAAGCTCGCCCCGGCCGTAGCCGCCCGTCGCGACCAGCGCAGCGTCGGCGGCGACGCCGGTCTCGCCCCAGAGCGCCTTGACCGTGCGGTCGACGAGCTGGCAATGCCGGGTGAGCAGCAGCCGCGGGTTGGGCCGCCGCAGGTAGGTCTCCTTCAACGCCTGGCGCGCGGCCGCGATCTCGGCGCGAAAGTCGAGCTTCATGGCGGTGCCAGCATCCCGTTCGAGCGGGTCAGCACCTCAAACCCAGACTCGGTCACCGCGACCGTGTGTTCCCACTGCGCCGACAGGCTGTGGTCCTTGGTGACGATGGTCCAGCCGTCGGCCAGTTCGCGGATCCCGGGCTTGCCGGCGTTGATCATCGGCTCGATGGTGAAGGTCATGCCCGCCTCGAGCGCCACGCCGGCGCCGGCCTTGCCGTAATGGAGCACCTGCGGCTCCTCGTGGAACTTGCGCCCGATGCCGTGGCCGCAGAACTCGCGCACCACCGAGAAGCCGTGGCTCTCGGCGTGGCCCTGGATCGCCGCGCCCACGTCGCCGAGGCGCGCCCCCGGCCGCACCTGGCGGATGCCGAGCCACATGCACTCGAAGGTGACTTCGACCAGGCGCTTTGCCTGGATGCTCGGCTCGCCGACGTAGAACATGCGGCTGCAGTCGCCGTGGAAGCCGTCCTTGATTACGGTGACGTCGATGTTCAGGATGTCGCCCGCCTTCAGCACGCGCTCGCCCGGCACGCCGTGGCACACCTGGTGATTCACCGAGGTGCAGATCGATTTCGGAAACGGGCGGTAGCCCGGCGGCGCATAGTTGAGCGGCGCCGGCACTGTGCCCTGCACGTTGATCATGTACTCATGGCAAAGATCATTCAGCTTGCCGGTGGTGACACCGGGCCGAACGTGCGGGCTGATGAAATCGAGAACCTCGGAGGCGAGCCGCCCGGCGATGCGCATTCGCCCTAGCTCGTCCGGGCCCTTCAGGACCACGGCCATTCGACTGATTATGCTAGAATTTCAGGCTCAAATCTTCCGGCGTGTTCGCCAAGGGTCCCCGAGAGGGGCAGAGCGCGCCGCAGACCAACCCTAAGGAGAAGCGAAGTGTCGGTAACTATGCGTCAAATGCTGGAAGCCGGGGTCCATTTCGGACATCAGACCCGGTACTGGAACCCGAAGATGGCGCCGTACATCTTCGGTCACCGCAACAAGATCCACATCATTAACCTGGAAAAGACGCTCGCGCTCTACCAGGACGCGCTCAAGTTCGCGCGCCAGCTGGCCGCAAACCGCGGAACGATCCTCTTCGTGGGCACCAAGCGCCAGGCGCGCGACATCGTGCGTGAGGAGGCGCAGCGCAGCCAGATGCCGTTCGTCGACCACCGCTGGCTCGGCGGCATGCTCACGAACTTCAAGACCGTGAAGCAGTCCATCAAGCGGTTGAAGGAAATGGAGGGCATGCAGCAGGACGGCAGCCTGGAGCGCATTTCCAAGAAGGAAGCGCTCGGCCTTACGCGCGAGCTCGCCAAGCTGCAGCGCTCGCTGGGCGGCATCAAGGAGCTGCAGGCGCTGCCCGACGCGCTGTTCGTGATCGACGTCGGCTACCAGAAGGGCGCGGTGCAGGAGGCGAACAAGCTCGGCGTGCCGGTGATCGGTGTCGTCGACACTAACCACAACCCCGCGGGGATCGACTACGTGATCCCGGGAAACGACGACTCGAGCCGCGCCATCCGCTTGTACGCGCGCGGCATCGCCGACGCGGTGCTCGAAGGCCGCACCCAGTCGCTGGAAGAAGTGGTGGCCGCCTCGCGCGACGAGTTCGTCGAGGTGGAAGAGGACGAGGGGTCACAGTAATTTGTTTTTCTAAGTCGAAGAAAAGGGGCTTCGGCCCCTTTTTTTCAACCTGAAGGAGTTGCAAGGAATGGCAGAAATCAGTGCAGGCCTGGTGAAAGAGCTCCGCGAACTCACCGGGCTCCCCATGATGGAGTGCAAGAAGGCGCTGGCCGAGACCGGCGGCGATCTGAAGAAAGCCGAGGAGCTGCTGCGCATCAAGAGCGGCGCCAAGGCGAGCAAGGCCGCGGGGCGTATCGCGGCCGACGGCGTGATCGGCTCGTTCGTCGCCCCGGACGCGAAGCTGGGCGCGCTGGTCGAGCTCAACAGCGAGACCGACTTCGTGGCCCGCAACGACGATTTCGTCGCGTTCGCAAGGTCGCTGGCCGAGACGGTCGCGACGCGCGACCCGGGCGCCGCGGAGGAGGACAAGCGCCAGAAGCTGGTGCAGAAGATCGGCGAGAACATCACGATCCGTCGCTTCAAGCGCATGCAGGCGAAAGGCAAGCTCGCGCTGTACGTCCATGCCGGCAGCAAGATCGGGGTGCTGGTCGACTTCGAGGGCGCGGATGAAGTCGGCAAGGATGTGGCGATGCATATCGCGTTCGCCAAGCCGAGGCATCTCAGCAAGGGCGAGGTGCCGCAGGACGTGGTGCAGCAGGAGCGCAAGATCCAGGAGGCGCGCGCCAGGGAATCCGGCAAGCCGGCCGAGATCGCGGCCAAGATGGTCGAGGGCGCCGTCAACAAGTTCCTCGGCGAGATCACGCTGCTCGGCCAGCCGTTCATCAAGGACGACAAGCAGACGGTGGAGAAGATGCTCGCCGCAAGAAAAGCCAAGGTGCTCGGCTACGCGTTCCTGGTGGTCGGCGAAGGCATCGACAAGCCCCAGCAGGTTCATTGACTCCCAAATACAAACGCGTTCTGCTGAAGCTCTCGGGCGAAGCCCTGATGGGCGATGACCCGTTTGGCATCAACCGGCAGACGATCGAGGCGATCGTCAACGAGGTGGCGCAGGTGTCGCGCCTGGGCGTGGAGCTCGGCGTGGTGATCGGCGGCGGCAACATCTTCCGCGGGCTCGCCCCGGGCGCGGCCGGCATGGATCGCGCGACCGCCGACTACATGGGCATGCTCGCCACCGTGATGAACGCGCTTGCGCTGTCGGACGCGATGCGCCAGGCCGGCATCGCGAGCCGCGTGCAGTCCGCGCTCAACATCGAGCAGGTGGTCGAGCCCTACATCCGCGGCAAAGCGATCCGCTACCTGGAAGAGGGCAAGGTGGTGATTTTCGCGGCCGGCACCGGCAATCCGTTCTTCACCACCGACACCGCGGCGGCGCTGCGCGGCAGCGAGATGGGCGCGGAGATCGTGCTCAAGGGCACCAAGGTCGACGGCGTCTACACCGCGGATCCGAAGCGCGATCCGCGCGCCGAGCGCTACGCGAAGATCAGCTTCGACGAGGCGATCGCGCGCAACCTGAAGGTCATGGACGCCACCGCGCTCACGCTGTGCCGCGACCAGAAGCTGCCGATCGCGGTGTTCAGCATCTTCAAGCCGGGCGCGCTGCACCGGGTGGTGCTCGGCGAGGACGAGGGAACATTGGTTCACGTATGATGCTCTGGAGGTCGGCATGATGATCGCGGAACTCAAGAAAACGATCGAGCAGAAGATGGACAAGAGCATCGAGGCGTTCAAGCACGACCTCGCCAAGGTGCGCACCGGCCGCGCGCACACCGGCCTGCTCGACCATGTGCGGGTCGACTACTACGGCACGCCGACGCCGATCAACCAGGTGGCGAAGATCATCCTGCTCGACGCGCGCACCATCGGCGTGACGCCGTTCGAGAAGAAACTGATCCCGACGATCGAGAAGGGCATCCGCGAATCGGACCTGGGCCTGAACCCGGTCACCAGCGGCGATACCATCCGCCTGCCCATGCCCGCGCTCACCGAGGAGCGGCGCAAGGAGCTGGTCAAGGTCGTGCGCCACGAGGCCGAGAACGCGCGCGTCGCCGTGCGCAACCTGCGGCGCGACGCGATCCACCAGCTGAAGGAAGCGCTCAAGAAGCACGAGATCTCGGAGAACGACGAGCGCCGCGCGCTCGACGAGACGCAGAAGATCACCGACAAGCACATCGCCGGCATCGACAAGCTGCTCGCCGACAAGGAAAAGGAGCTGCTCGCGGTATGAGCGCCGTCAGTTCCACGCGCGAGATTCCCCAGCCCGGCGCGCTGCCGCGCCACGTCGCGATCATCATGGACGGCAACGGCCGCTGGGCGCGGCGCCGCCGGCTGCCGCGCATCGCCGGCCACCGGCGCGGCGCCGAGGCGGTGCGCGCCGCGATCCGCGCCTGCGGCGAGCGCGGCATCGAGTACCTGACGCTGTTCGCCTTCAGCTCCGAGAACTGGCGCCGGCCGGCCGAGGAGGTCGCGCTCCTCATGAAGCTCTTCAAGAACGCGCTCGAGCGCGAGGTCGACGAGCTGCACGCGAACGGCATCCGGCTCAAAGTAATCGGCGACACGCGGCGCTTCGATCCGAAGATCCAGCAGCTGATCGAGCGCGGCGAGAGCCTGACCGCCGGCAACCGCCGGCTCACGCTGACGATCGCCGCCAACTACGGCGGGCGCTGGGACATCCTGCAGGCGATAAACCGGTTCGTCCGAGAGCATCCCCAGGCGAACGAGATCCGGGAAGAGCTCGTTTCTCCGTACCTCGCCATGAGCTACGCGCCGGAGCCGGATCTTTTCATCCGCACCGGCGGCGAGCAGCGCATCAGCAACTTCCTGCTGTGGCAGCTGGCTTATACCGAGCTCTACTTCACCGAGACGCTGTGGCCGGATTTCAACGCCGCGGCGCTCGACGAGGCGATCGCCTCGTACCGGAGCCGCGAGCGGCGCTTCGGCCGCACCAGCGAGCAGCTGGAGCAGTCGCAGCGGCCCGAGGTTGCCTGAGTGCTCGCCTGAGGCGCGTCGCCACTGCGGCAGTCCTGCTCGCGATCCTGCTCGCGGCGCTGTTCCTGCTGCCGCGGCTGGGAGTCGCCGCGTTCATGGCGCTGATCATCGGCATCGGCGGCCTCGAGTGGGCGCGCCTGTGCGGTTTCGGCCCGCTCGCCGCGCGCCTCTATGCGCTCGGTATCGTCGCGGCGCTCGCGCTTCTGGTGGCGCTGGAGTTCCATTTCCCGGTGTTCGTGCTCGCCGCGATCTTCTGGATCGTCGCCGTGCCAGCGTGGCTGTGGCTCGGCGTCAACGCCGGGCAGCGCGCGGTCCTCGCGGCGGTCGGATTCCTGGTGCTGGTGCCGCCCGCGCTGGCGATGGTGGTGTTCAGGCCGAGCGAGGCGCTCCTCGTGCTCGCGGTGGCGTGGATCGCGGACACCGCGGCTTACTTCGCCGGACGGCGCTGGGGACGGCACAAGCTGGCCCCCTCGATCAGCCCGGGGAAGACCTGGGAAGGCGCCGCCGGCGGCCTGGTCGGCGCAGCGGCCTACGCTATCATTCTTTCGCTGGTTCTCGCCGGAGGCACTGGAGCAATGACACTGGTCGGCGCGGCGGCGCTGCTCGTCGTGGCGAGCATCGCCGGCGACCTCTTCGAATCGGCCGCCAAGCGGCAGGCCGGAGTCAAGGACAGCGGCACCCTCCTGCCGGGGCACGGCGGCATGCTCGACCGCATCGACAGCGCGACCGCCACGCTTCCGGTCGCCGCGACCATGGTGCTGGCGGCGAGAGCAGCCCTGACATGATCAACCTGGCGATCCTGGGCGCCACCGGCTCGATCGGCGCGAGCACGCTCGACGTGGCCGCGCGCCATCCGGAGCGCTACCGCGTGTTCGCGCTCGCCGCGAACGCCTCCGCCGAGCCGCTCGCCGAGCTTTGCCGGCGGCACCGGCCGCGCTACGCGGTGCTCTCGGGGTTGTCGGAGGATCGCGAGCTGACGCGGCGCTTCGCCAACCTGGGAACCGAATTGCTTTTCGGCACGGACGCGCTGCAGAGCGTTGCACGCCATCCGGAAACCGGCGCGGTCATGGCGGCCATTGTCGGCGCGGCGGGACTCGCTTCGACGCTCGCGGCGGTGCGCGCCGGCAAGCGCGTGCTGCTCGCGAACAAGGAAGCGCTGGTGATGGCCGGCCCGCTGGTGATGCGCGCGGCGCGCGAGTCCGGCGCGCAGATACTGCCGGTCGACAGCGAGCATAACGCGGTGTTCCAATGCCTGGGCGCCTCGAGCAATCCCCGTCGGATCATTCTCACGGCTTCGGGCGGGCCGTTTCGCGCGAGCGCGCCGGCGAGCCTGCACGAGGTCACCCCGGCGGAGGCCTGCGCGCACCCGAACTGGGTAATGGGCCGCAAGATCTCGGTCGACTCGGCGACCATGATGAACAAAGGGCTCGAAGTGATCGAGGCGCGCTGGCTGTTCGACCTGCCGCCCGAGCGCATCGAGGTGCTGATCCACGCGCAGAGCATCGTGCATTCGCTGGTCGAGTACGCGGATGGCTCGGTCATCGCGCAGCTCTCGAACCCCGACATGCGCGTGCCGATCGCCAATGCGCTCGCCTATCCCGAGCGCGTTGAGTCCGGCGCGCCGCCGCTGGATCTGTCCCTGGTGAAGAATCTTTCCTTCGAGAAGCCTGATCTCGCGCGCTTTCCCTGCCTCGGCCTGGCTTACGCGGCGCTGCGCGCGGGCGGCACCGCGCCCGCGGTGCTGAATGCCGCCAACGAGATCGCGGTGGACGCGTTCCTCGCCGGCCGGCTGCGCTTCACCGGCATCGCCGAGGTGATCGGCGAGACGCTCGCGGCGACCCCGGTTCGCCCGGCCGAGGATCTCGATCCGATCCTGGAAGCGGACGCGCGCGCGCGGCGCGCGGCTCACGCCAGGGTCATGGCGCTCGCCGCATGAACCTGCTGCATACGATCGTCGCGTTCATCGTCGCGCTCGGGCTGCTCATCGTGGTGCACGAGTACGGGCACTACCTGATCGCGCGGCTGTGCGGGGTCAAGGTGCTGCGCTTCTCCGTCGGCTTTGGCCGCGCGCTCGTCACGAAGAGGATCGGACAGGACCAGACGGAGTGGGTCATCGCGGCGATTCCGTTCGGCGGCTACGTGAAGATGCTTGACGAGCGCGAGGGCCCGGTCGAGGCGCGCGAAGCGCACCGCGCGTTCAACCGCCAGAGCGTTTGGCGGCGCTTCGCCATCGTGGTGGCCGGGCCGCTGGCCAACTTCCTTTTCGCCATCGCCGCGTACGCCGGGCTCTTCATGTACGGCTTGCCCGAAGCGCGCCCGGTGCTCGGCGCGCCCCCCGACGGCACGGTCGCGGCGGCCGCGGGCCTGCGCGCCGGCGACACGATACGCGCGGTCGACGGCGAGCCGGTCGCCACCTGGCAGGAGGTGCGCTGGCGCGTGCTGCAGTCGGCGCTGCAGCGCTCGCCGGTGCGCCTGGATGTCGCGAACGAAAGAGGGCACCTGAACACCGTGACGCTCGACCTGCGCTCGTTCCCGGCCGACGACGTCGAGTCCGACGCGCTGGACCGGGTCGGGCTGCGGCTCTACCGCCCGCCGCTCGAGCCGGTGATCGGCCAGGTGGTGCGCGGCGGCGCGGCGGAGCGCGCCGGGCTCGCGCCGGGCGACCGCGTGCTCGCCGCCGACGGAAAGCCGGTCGAATCCTGGGAGGCGCTGGTCGCCGAGGTCCAGGCGCGTCCCGAAGTGCCGCTCAAGCTCACCATCGAGCGCGCCGGCGCGCGGCAGGAAGTAGAAGTGGTGCCGGCTGCGGTCGCAGCCGGCCAGAAGCGCATCGGGCGCATCAACGCCGCGCCGCAGGTACCGCCCTCGCATGCCGACCGGATACTCGTCCGGGTGCAGCACGGCGTCGGCGAAAGCCTCTGGAAGGCGGTCCTCAAGACCGGCGACATCGCGGTCTTCAGCCTGAAGATGCTGGGCAAGATGCTGGTGGGCGAGGTGTCCTGGAAGCACCTCTCGGGGCCGGTGACCATCGCCGATTTCGCCGGCCAGTCGGCGCAGATGGGCTGGGTGTCGTACCTCACCTTCCTCGCCCTCATCAGCATCAGCCTCGGGGTGCTCAACCTGCTGCCGATCCCGCTGCTCGACGGCGGCCACCTCATGTACTACGCGATCGAGATCGTCAAGGGAAGCCCCGTGTCGGAGCGGGCCATGGAGCTCGGTCAGCGCGTGGGCCTCGCGTTGCTGCTGGTCATGATGGCGTTCGCCTTCTACAACGACCTGAACCGCCTGCTGACCGGGTAGATGCTGCGCAACACCGGCTTGACCGCCGCGGTCGTCGCCTTCTGCCTGGCCGTGGCGGCCGCGCTTGCTACCAGCCTGGCCCGCGCGCAGGATTTCCAGCCCTTCGTGGTCAAGGACATCCGCGTCGAAGGGCTGCAGCGCACCGAGCCCGGCACGGTGTTCAGCTACCTGCCGGTGAAGGTCGGCGAAACCATGAACACCGAGAAGGCGCGCGCCGCGCTGCGCGCGCTGTACGCGACCGGCTTCTTCCAGGACGTGCGCCTGGAATCCGAGAACGACGTGCTGGTGGTGTTCGTGCGCGAGCGTCCCGCGATCGCTTCGATCGATTTCTCGGGCATGAAGGAGTTCGAGCCCGACACCGTGCGTAAGGTGTTGCGCGACCTCGGCATGGCCGAGGGCCGCATCTTCGACCGCGCGATGCTCGATTCCGCCGAGCAGGAGCTGAAGCGCCAGTACCTTTCGCGCGGCATGTACGCCGCCGCGGTACAGACCACGGTCACGCCGCTCGAGCGCAACCGCGTCGGCATCAGCATCGCGGTCACCGAGGGCGAGGTGGCCAAGATCCGCGGCATCAACATCGTCGGCGCGCAGGCGTTCCGCGAAAGCGAGCTGCTCGGCTTGTTCGTGCTGCGCACGCCGGGCTGGCTCACCTGGTACACCAAGGCCGACCGCTATTCCCGCGAGCGCCTCGCCGGCGACCTCGAGTCGCTGCGCTCGTTCTATCTCAACCGCGGCTACCTCGACTTCAGCCTGGAATCCACCCAGGTGCAGATCACCCCCGACCGGCGCGACATCTACATCACGGTCAACATCGTCGAGGGCGAGACCTATAGCGTGTCGGCGGTGAGCCTCGCCGGCCAGATGCTGCTGCCGCGCGAGGAGCTCGAGCCGCTCGTGCAGCTCAAGCCGGGCGACGTGTTCTCGCGCGAGAAGCTCGCCGCCAGCACCAAGGCGATTTCCGACCGCCTGGGCAACGAGGGCTACGCCTTCGCCAACGCCAACGCCATTCCCACCATCGACAAGGAGAAGCGCACCGTCGCCTTCAGCATCGTGGTCGACCCGGGCCGGCGGGTGTACGTGCGGCGCATCGACGTCGCCGGCAACAGTAAGACGCGCGACGAGGTGGTGCGGCGCGAGATGCGCCAGCTCGAGGGCGCCTATTACGATGCCTCCAAGATCCAGCTGTCGCGCCGGCGCATCGACCGCACCTCCTTTTTCAGCGAGGTCACGGTCGAGACGCTGCCGGTGGAAGGCAACCCCGATCAGGTCGACGTGGTGTACAGCGTGAAGGAGAAGGCGACCGGCGCGCTGCTTCTCGGCGCGGGCTTCTCGAGCGTCGAGCGCATCGCGCTCTCGGCCTCGATCACGCAGTCGAACGTCTTCGGCACCGGCAAGTTCCTGTCCCTGAACATCAACAGCGGCAGCGTGAACCAGGTCTATTCGCTGTCCTACATGGACCCGTACTACACCGTGGACGGCGTGAGCCGCGGCTTCGACGTGTACAAGCGCGTGACCGACGCTTCCAACCTCTCGGTCGCCCCCTACAAGACCGACGCCCTCGGCGGCGGCATCAAGTTCGGCTACCCGGTGAGCGAGCAGATCTCGGTCGATTTCGGCGCCAACCTCGAGTCGGTCGACCTCGAGATCTTCAGCAACAGCTCGCTCTCGTACATCAACTTCGTCAACGCCTTCGGCAACCAGTACACCTACGCCTCGGGCACGGCGGGCTGGTCGCGCGACACGCGCGACAGCCTGATCACCACCACCGCCGGCACCCACCAGCGCCTGAGCGGCGAGATCGCGGGCGGCGACCTGCAGTATTACCGGCTCGGGTACCAGCATCGCTGGTACTACCCGATGACGCGCACCTTCACGCTGCACCTGGGCGGCGAGATCGGCTATGCCGCCGGCTACCAGGACAAGCCGCTGCCGTTCTTCAAGAACTACTTCGCCGGCGGCCCCGGCTCGGTGCGCGGCTACCGGCCGTTCTCGCTCGGGCCGCACGACGAGCTCGGCAACGCGACCGGCGGCAACCGCAAGATCGTCGGCCTCGCCGAGGTCCTGTTCCCGATGCCTGGCGCCGAGCACGACCGCTCGGTGCGCCTCGCCGCCTTCCTCGACGCCGGCCAGGTGTACGCGAACAAGATCGAGCTGGGCGAAATGCGCTACGCCACGGGCATCGCGCTCTTCTGGTCCTCGCCGTTCGGGCCGCTGCGTCTGTCATGGGCGCACCCGATCAACCCGACAGACCAGGACCGGAAGCAGCAGTTACAATTCACATTCGGAACAGGGTTCTAATGAAGAACATATTCGTCGCCGCCTGCCTCGCCTGCCTCGCCGCGCCCGCGGCCGCGCAGGCGCCCGCGTCCAACGCGGGCAGCAAGTTCGGCTTCGTGCACACCGAGCGCATCCTGCGCGACTCGGTGCCCGCGGTGCGTGCGCAGAAGAAGATCGAAGCCGAGTTCCAGAAGCGCGATCGCGAGCTCGCGGGCATCGCCGAGCAGCTGAAGCGCATGCAGGCCGAGCTCGACAAGGACGCGATGACCATGAGCGAGAGCCAGCGCCGCACGCGAGAGCGCGAGTTCGGCGACCTCAACCGCGAGTTCCAGCGCAAGCAGCGCGAGTTCCGCGAGGACCTCAACCAGCGCCGCAACGAGGAGCTGGCGCAGGTCGTGGAGCAGGCAAACCGCGTGATCCGCCAGATCGCCGAGCAGGAGAAGTTCGACATCATCTTCCAGGAGATGCCGGCCTACGTAAGCCCGCGCATCGACATCACCGACAAGGTGATCAAGGCGCTGGAAGGCAAGCCGCCCGCAAAGTGAGCGCATGCCGGAGCCGTTGACGCTCGGGCAGATCGCCTCGCGCCTCGGCGGCCGCCTCGTCGGCGACCCCCAGACCCTGATCCGGCAGGTCGGCTCGCTGGAAGCCGCCGGCGCCGGCCAGATCACGTTCTTCAACTCGAGGAAGCTGCAGGACCAGCTCGCCGGTACGCGTGCCTCGGCGGTGATTCTCGCGCCGGAGAACGAAAAGCTCACCCAGCTGCCGCGCATCGTCGCCGACAACCCCTATGCCTATTTCGCCCGCGTCTCGCAGTTTTTCAATTCGGTGACCAGCCAGGCAATCGGGGTGCACGCGACGGCCGTGGTGGCGAAGAGCGCTTTCCTTGGAAAGGATGTTTCGATCGGCCCGGGCTGCGTGATCGGCGACGATGTCGTGATCGGAGACGGCAGCTGCCTTTATCCGAGGGTCGTGATCTATCCGAAGTGCACGGTCGGCAAGAGAGTCGTCATCCACTCGGGCGTGGTGATCGGCGCCGACGGCTTCGGCATCGCGCCCGACGCGGGCCGCTGGGTCAAGATCCCGCAGATCGGCGGCGTGCGCATCGGCGACGACGTGGAGATCGGCGCCAACACCACCATCGACCGCGGCGCGCTCGACGACACCGTGATCGGCGAAGGCGTGAAGATCGACAACCAGGTGCAGATCGGCCACAACGTGCGCATCGGCGCGCACAGCGCCGTGGCGGGCTGCGTGGGCATCGCCGGCAGCGCCGAGATCGGCAGCCACGTCACCATCGGCGGCGCGGCGATGATCCACGGCCACATCACGATCGCGGACCACGTGCACGTCTCGGCGGGCACGCTGATCTCGCGCTCGCTCACCAAGCCCGGCACCTATACCGGGTTCTATCCGTTCGACGAGCACGAGGCGTGGCGGCGCAATGCCGCGCAGCTGCGTCGGCTGGGCAGGATCAAGAGCAGGGGGAAAAAGGATGGCTGAGATGGACATCTACCAGATCTTCAAGTACCTGCCACAGCGCTACCCGGTCCTGATGATCGACCGCGTGAAGGAGATCGAGCCCGGCAAGCGCATCGTCGCGCTGAAGAACGTCTCGGCGAACGAGCCGCACTTCCAGGGGCACTTCCCGGGCCGCCCGATCATGCCGGGAGTGCTGATCCTCGAGGCGATGGCGCAGGCCGCCGGGGTGCTGGTGTTCAGCGCCGAAGACATCGCGCAAAAGAAAGACCGGCTGGTGTACTACTACGTCGGCATCGACAACGCCCGGTTCAAGAAGCCGGTGGTGCCCGGCGACCAGCTCGAGCTCGAAGTGACCATCGAGCGCTCGCTGCGCGGCATCGGCAAGTTCACCTGTGTGGCCCGCGTGGCGGGCACGGTCGTCGCCGAGGCGACCATTCTTTGCTCGGTGCGGCCCGTCGATGACAAATAGGAACAAATGACCCGGATTCACCCCACGGCGATCGTGCACCGCGGCGCCCGGTTGGCGTCCGAGGTCGAGGTCGGCCCCTATTCGATCATCGGCGAGCACGTCGAGGTGGGCGAGGGCAGCTGGATCGGGGCCCACGTCATCCTCGACGGCCATACCCGCATCGGCCGCCGCAACCGCATCTGGCACTGCGCCTCGATCGGCGCGCCGCCGCAGGACAAGAAGTACGCGGGCGAGCCGACCAGGGTCGAGCTCGGCGACGGCAACACCATCCGCGAGTACGTCACCATCAACCGCGGCACCAGCCAGGACGCTGGTCTCACCAGCGTCGGCAACGACAACTGGATCATGGCCTACGTGCATTTCGCGCACGATTGCCACGTCGGCAGCCACACCATCTTCGCCAACCTCTCGCAACTGGCCGGGCACGTCAGCGTCGGCGACTGGGCGATCTTCGGCGCCAGCACCCTGGTGCACCAGCACGTGCAGATCGGCGCGCACGCGTTTACCGGCATGGGAACCTACCTGCCGCAGGACCTGCCGCCCTACGTCACCGCGGCGGGCAACATGGCGAAGCCTTACGGCATCAACAAGGAAGGCCTGAAGCGCCGCGGCTTCTCGCCGGACACGATCGCGGGGCTAAAGCGCGCCTACAAGACCCTCTACCGCAGGGGCCTCGGCCTGGAAGAATCGATCCAGGAGCTCGAGAAGCAGGTGGCCGCGTGCGCCGAGGTGCAGCACATCCTGGACTTCATCCGCCGCAGCAAGCGCGGAATCATCCGGTAGTGGCAGAGCGTGGCGTCTGACCTGTTGCGCGTCGCCATGGTGGCGGGCGAGGCGTCGGGCGACCAGCTCGCCGCGCCGCTCATGGCCGCGCTCAAGGCGCGGCGCAACCCGATCCTGTTCGCCGGCATCGGCGGGCCGCGCATGGAGGCGCTCGGCTTCGAGTCGCACTACCCGATGGACAAGCTCTCGGTGCGCGGCTACGCCGAGGTGCTGATGCATTACCGCGAGATCATGACGATCCGGCGGCGCCTCACGAAGGCGCTGCTCGCCGAACGGCCGGACGTCTACATCGGCGTCGACGCCTCGGAGTTCAACCTCGGCATCGAGCGCCAGCTGCGGGAGGCCGGCATCCCGGCCATCCACTACGTGAGCCCGCAGATCTGGGCCTGGCGCGGCTGGCGCGTGCGCCGGATCGCGCGCTCGGTGACCCGCATCCTGGTGATGTTTCCGTTCGAGGCGCCGCTCTACGAGAAGGCGGGCGTGCCGGTGACCTACGTCGGCCACCCGCTCGCCGACCTGATCCCGCAGGAGCCGAACAAGCTCGAGGCGCGCGCCGCGCTGCGCCTGCCCACGAACAAGCTGATCGTCGCGCTGCTGCCGGGCAGCCGGCGCTCCGAGCTGCAGTACATGGCCAGCTCCTTCGTGCTGGCGGCGCATCGCTTCCGCCAGGAGGTGCCCGACGTGCACTTCGTCTGCCCGACGGTGACGCGCGATACGCGCGACATGTTCGAGCGCGCGGTGCACGAGCACCAGGGCACCGACCTGCCGCTCACCCTGCTGTTCGGCCATTCCCACGAAGCGCTCGCCGCGGCCGACATCGCGCTCGTGGCGAGCGGCACCGCGACGCTCGAAACGGCGCTATTCAAGACGCCGATGGTGATCACCTACCGCCAGTCTCCGCTAACATTTTCCCTGATGCGCGCGATGTTCTACCTGCCCTACGTGGGCCTGCCGAACGTGCTGGCGGGCGAGAAGCTGGTGCCGGAGCTGCTGCAGGACGAGGCCAACCCGGCGGCGCTCGCCGGTGCGCTGCTCACGCTGCTGCGCGACACCGCCGCGCAGCGCCGGCAGATCGAGCGCTTCCATGAGTTTCACCACCTGCTGCGGCGCGACGCGGCGCAAAAGGCGGCGGTGGCCATTCTCGAGGCGATCAAGAAATGAAGCTGGTGTGCGGGGTCGACGAAGCCGGCCGCGGCCCGATCGCCGGGCCGGTCTACGCCGCTGCGGTGATCCTCGACCCTGCGCGGCGCGTGAACGGCCTCGCCGACTCGAAGCTGCTCACGCCCGAGCGCCGCGAAGTGCTCGCCGCGCGCATCAAGGAGCGCGCGCTCGCCTGGGCGGTGGCGTACGCGAGCGTCGAGGAGATCGACCGCATCAACATCCTGCGCGCGTCGCTGCTCGCCATGCGAAGGGCGGTCGATTCTCTGCAAATCAGGCCGGATGAAGCTTGGATCGACGGCAACATGTGCCCCGACCTGCCGTGCGCCGCGCGCGCGATCGTCGACGGCGACGCCACGCAAAAGCCGATCTCGGCGGCCTCGATCCTCGCCAAGACCGCGCGCGACGCCGAGATGTGCGCGCTGCACGACCGCTATCCGCAATACCGCTTCGACCAGCACAAGGGCTACGCCACCGCCGAGCATCTCGAGGCGGTCGGCCGTCTCGGACCTTGCGCGATCCACCGCCGCAGCTTTCACGCGGTTGGCGTCTTCTTCCAGGGGACGCTGTTCGGCTCGACATGGGAGACGATGGCCGAGGCACTGCGGATCCGCAGCTACCGTCTCTATTGCGAAGCGATGAAGCTTTCGACCGCGGTGAAACGCCTGGCGGACTTCGAGTTCCGCGCGCGGCGCCTGAGGCGGGAATATGCCGACGTCTTCGCCTCGCGCGATGCCGCCGTGCACGTAGATCTGGTGCGGACCCTGCTGCGCGACACGCGCGCCCAGCTACGAGCAAAGTAGCCAAGGAGGTCCTCGCCGTTGCGGGGCGCGAGGTCGCGATCTCGAACCCCGGCAAGGTGCTGTTCCCCGAAGCGAAGTACACCAAGCTTGATGTCGCCCTCTATTACCTGGCCGTAGCGGAGGGCGCCCTGCGCGGCGCGGGTGGCCGTCCAAACGTGCTGGTGCGCTATCCCGACGGCATCCAGGGCGAGTTCTTCTACCAAAAGCGGGCGCCCAAGGCGCGGCCGCCCTGGATCGAGGTTGTCGAGCTGCGCTTCCCGTCGGGGCGCGCGGCGGAAGAAGTCGTGCCGCGCGATGCGGCCGCGCTCGCGTGGCTCGCGAACCTCGCCTGCCTCGAGCTCCATCCGCACCCGGTGCGCGCCGAGGACCTCGATCATCCCGATGAGCTGCGCGTCGACCTGGACCCGGTGCCCGGGGTGGAATGGCAGCAGGTACGGGAAGTCGCCCTGGTTGCGCGGAGTGCACTCGCGGACCACAAGCTCGCGGGCTGGCCGAAGACCTCCGGCAAGCGCGGCCTGCACATCAACGTGCGCATCGAGCCGCGTTGGGACTTCGACCAGGTGCGGCGCGCGGCGCTTGCGCTGGCGCGAGAGGTCGAGCGCCGGGCGCCGAAGCTCGCCACCAGCAAGTGGTGGAAGGAGGAGCGCCACGGCGTATTCGTCGACTACAACCAGAACGCGAAGGACCGTACCGTCGCCGCTGCGTACTCGGTGCGGCCTACGCCGGAGGCCACCGTTTCGGCGCCGCTGTCGTGGGACGAAGTCCCGGACTGCGAACCCGGAGATTTCACGCTCGCCTCGATGCCTGCACGGTTTAAGAAGCTCGGTGACCGGCACGCCGGCATCGAGCAGCAGCCGTGCTCGATCGAGGGGCTGCTCGAGCTGTTCGAGAAGCAGGGCATGGGCGATGCGCCCTGGCCGCCGCACTACCGCAAGCAGGCTGCGGAGCCGCCACGTGTCCAGCCTTCAAAAAGAAAAGCGCCCTTGCTGGAAATTGCACGGGCGCGCCGAAAAGAAGACGCCCTGGCCGGATTGGAGCGCTGGAAGCAGCGCCACCCGGAAGTCGGCCCGCACCTTCAACCGGCCGACGTGCTGGTGGACGCGATGCGCGGCCGCTACAGCACCTGGACGCGCATCCGCGTGAACCTGCAGCACGTCCCCGAAGACATGAGGCCGGCTCAAGAGCCTTTGGATCCGGACGAGAAGATCCGCTCGAGCTCGTAAGGCTTGGTGACCTCGAGTTGGCCGTAGCGGCAGTCCTGCGCACGCTTGTCGGGCCGCCAGCGCAGGAAGACCGCGCCGTGGCGGAAGCGATCGCCCTGCATGTGGTCGTACTTCACTTCGCACACGCGCTCGACGCGCAGCGGCTCCCACGACAGGTCCTTGCCCGCGCTCCAGCGGCTCTGCCCGCCCGGCATGCGGCTCGATTCCGCCGCCGCGCCGGCCCACTCGCGCCAGGGATGGTCTTGCATCGCGTCCTTGCGCAGCGGCGCAAGTTCCTTCACAAGCGCCTTGCGCAGCGCCATGGTGAAGGAGGAGGTGACACCCACGTGCTGGAGCATTCCGCTGTCGTCGTACAGGCCGAGCAGCAGCGAGCCCACCGCGTCCTTGCCGCTCTTGTGCCAACGGAAGCCGGCCACGACGCAGTCGGCGGTGCGCGCGTGCTTCACCTTGATCATGGCGCGCTTGCCCGGCAGGTAGGCCGAGTCGACCGGCTTGGCGATCACACCGTCGACCCCTGCGCCCTCGAAGCGCGTCAGCCAGTCGTTTGCCACTTCTCGCTCCGTGGTAACCGGGGTGAGATATACGGGTGGCTTGACCCCGGCCAGCAATCGCTCCAGCTCCTTTCGCCTTTCGCCCTGCGGTGCCGAGCGGAGGTCGCGGTTTGCGCTCGCCAACAGATCGAAGGCGATGAACGACGCCGGCGTCTCCTTCGCCAGCTTCGCCACCCTCGATTCGGCCGGATGCAGCCTGAGCTGCAGCAGATCGAAGTCCAGCCCGCTTTTCGTCGCGATCACGATCTCGCCGTCGACCACGCAATTCTTCGGTAGCCGCTCGAGCAGCGCGCCGTGAAGCTCAGGGAAATATCGGTCGAGCGGGCGTGAGTCCCGGCTCTGGATTTGGACGTCCTCCGCGCCGCGGAACACGATAGCGCGAAATCCGTCCCATTTCGGCTCGTAGAGATACGTCCCCTCGGGCGGCAGCTCGTCGGCGAGCTTCGCCAACATCGGGTCTATCGGCGGGGATATCATCTGTCACCCTATCTTAGCCAGCGACGTGCCATGAGGTCTCTCCCGCGCCGCGCCTTGATCGCCCTCGCCGCAGGGCTGGCGATGCCCCGCTGGGTTCGCGGCCAGGCCACCCAGCGTTTCCATCGTTTGGGGTGGCTCAGCGCCACCGAGCTGCAGCACAGGGAGCCCTACGGCCTCGCATTCGTCCAGCGGCTACGCGAGCTTGGCTTTGTGAACGGTGCCAACCTGACAATCGAGTATCGGCACGCCGCCGGCACGTTTGAGAAACTGCCGTCGGCGGCAGCCGAGCTCGCCCGGCTGAACGTCGACATATTATTTAGCGCCGGTCCGGAAGCGTCGCTGGCCGCATTGCAGCAGATTGGCGCGGACAAGCCGATCGTCTTCGTCGCGGTGGACTTTGACCCGATCGCCACTGGCCACCTGGTCAATCCCGCGCGGCCCGGCGGCCGGTTGACGGGCGTCACCGCGGTGCAGTCGCTGCTGCCCGGCAAGCGCCTTGAGTTGGTGAAGGAGCTGTTGCCGGCGACGCGGAAGGTGGCGGTGCTCGGCAACGACCAGACCACCGGCCAGCTTGCCGTGGCCGAGGAAGCCGCTAAACGGCTCGCGCTGGAGCTTCACGTGATTCACTTCAAGCGCCCGCCATTTGACTACGAAAGCGCCGTCGCCGAGGCGGTGCGGGCGAAATCCGAAGTACTGTTCGTCCTCGGGTCGGCACTATTCACTCTGCCAACGCGCCGCCTGATTCCCGAGCTCGCGCTCAAGGCCCGCCTGCCGAGCGTGTTCCACCACGCGCAATGGGCCGAGGCTGGGGGTCTGATGTCCTATGGCTTCAACTTTCCCCACTTATGGCGCAGCGCGGCGGATATGGTCGGCAAGATCCTGCGCGGCGCGAAAGCGGGAGAAATCCCGATGGAGCAACCCACCACCTACGAGCTCGCAATCAATGCAAGGACGGCCAAGGCGCTCGGCATCCGAATTCCCGAATCGATCCGGGTGCGCGTCGACCGCGTCATCGACCACTGACCGGTTTTCTGCTATCCCTGCCGCGGGGGACTAATCTGGAGGCTGCAATGAAATACGACAGATCAATCTTGATCTTGGCATTTGCCGCAATCGGAGGCTCGGCGCATGCGGCGGGTATCGGCGTGCGCGCAGGAACCACCGGCCTGGGCGCGGACTTCGGCTGGGCGATCGCGCCCACACTCGGCGGGCGCATCGGCCTCTCGGGAATGAACTTCAACACCGACGTCGAGACCGATGCCGTGAACTACGACGCCAAGGTGAAGCTCGCCAACCTGAATCTGTTGCTCGACTGGAGCCCGCTCGGGCCATTCCGCATTTCCGCGGGCTTCATCGCCAACAACAACAAGGTCGACCTCACCGGCCAGTCGACGGTGGGCGGCGGCCCGATCCCGGCCGGCTCTACCCTGAACGGAACCGTGAAGCCCGAGAAAGACTTCGCGCCCTACCTCGGCGTCGGCTACGGCAACGTCTGGACCGCTGGAGTCAACTTCTACTTCGACCTCGGCGTCATGTTCCAGGGATCGCCGGAGGTGACGCTGAACTGCAGCGGCCCCGGCTGCGCGGCGGCGGCGAGCCAGATCGAGGCCGAGCGGCAAAGGATCCAGGACAAGCTCGACAAGTACAAGTATTTCCCGGTGCTGAACATCGGCATCACGATCGGCTTCTGACCCCGCCATGTGTCGCAGCATCAAGACGCTCTTCAACTTCAAGCCGCCCGCCACCGACGAGGAGATCCGCGCGGCGTCGCTGCAGTTCGTACGCAAGATCTCGGGCTACCACAAGCCTTCGCATGCCAATGAGGCGGCTTTCAACGCCGCGGTAGAGCAGGTCGCTGCCAGTGCGCACAAGCTGCTCGATTCGCTGCACACCAGCGCTGAGCCGCGCGACCGCGAGCTCGAGGCAGCGCGGGCGCGTGCCAGAGCTGCCGAGAGGTTTGGCACGTCCTGAGCTTGCCGTTCCGCGTCGTCCCGATTGACTGAAAGCCCTGCGGTCTTCGTCTGCGCGCATGGCGCTGGCGGGCACATGAATGACCGCGGCATGGTCGCGGCGGCAGAGGCGCTCGGTGTGGCGGGCTTCAACGTCGTGCGGTTCAATTTCCCTTATCGAGAGAAGAACTCGAAACGGCCGGATCCGATGCCGGTCCTGAAGGACTGCGTGGCCGCCGCGGCGGCGCGTGCGCGCGAGGAACTCAAGCCGCGCAGGCTCGTCATCGGCGGACGTTCCATGGGCGGGCGCGCGGCATCGATGCTTGCGGCCGATGGCTTCGCCTGTGATGGACTTTTGCTGCTCGCCTATCCGCTGCATCCCGCCGGCAAGCCCGAGAAGCTGCGCGATGCTCACTTGTCCCGGATCCGCGTGCCAGTGCTCTGCTTCAACGGCACGCGGGATGCGCTTTGCCAGCGTGACTTGATGGAGCGCACGCTGGCAAAGCTCTCGTGGCAGATGCACTGGCTCGATGGCGCGGATCATTCCTTCCACGTGCTCAAGTCGTCGGGGAGGCACGACGAAGATGTCTTGCGCGAGCTCAGCGACGCCGCGCGCGATTGGCTCGTACATCTCGCGTAAAGGAACGGCGCACGAGCGGTCCGGTCCAACGATGGCAATGCCGTGCACGCCGTGAGAACCGCACCAATCGTGCAGGTCGCTGCACTTTGCGGCGCGCTCCTTTTCGGATGCGCTTCACCGCAGCAACCGTCCACCAGCCAAGCCGATTACAAGAGCCGCGCGGTCACGCGCAGTGACGGCGGCTTGCGCGTTTCCGCGGCCACGCTCTCGGCCAAGGAGAGCGCCTCCGTGTACGGCGCGCCGCTCGCAAGTCAGCGCATCCAGCCGGTATGGATCGAGGTCGAGAACCGCGAGGACCGGCCGTACTTCCTGCTCTCTCCGGGTCTCGATCCCAACTTCTATCCGGCCTCCGAGGCGGCCGAAGCGATGGCGCAGGGCAACCTGTACCGTCTGGCCGAGCTCGACCGCCGCTTCCGCGATCTTGCGTTCCGCAACCCGGTGCCGCCCGGAGCGACCGTTTCGGGGTTCGTGCTGACGAATCTGGGCGAAGCCGTAAAGGTGGTGCAGCTCGATCTCGTCGCGAATGGCCGCGCGCGGACGTTTTCCATGTTCACCACGGTTCCCGGTTTCCGCGGGGACTACCACGCGAGCGGCGTGTTCAAGCAAGCGCTCTACGCGCCGGGGGACGTAGTCAACTACACCGATGATGCGGCTTTCCGCGCGGCGCTCGAGGCGCTGCCTTGCTGCGCTACCAACAAGGACGGCACGAGGAAGGGCGATCCCCTAAACTTAGTGGTGGTGGGCGGTCTGGACGACGCCTTCCCCGCGCTCGTGCGCCGCGGCTGGCGGCCGAGCGAGCAAACCTGGAGGGGCTCGGTCCTGCGCATGGCGCGCTCATTCCTTTCCGGGGAGGGCTATGCCTATGCGCCGGTGAGCAATCTCTTCCTCTTCGGCCGCGCGCAGGATCTCGCGTTGCAGAAGGCGCGCGACAGCATCCACCAGCGCAACCACCTGCGCCTCTGGCTGAGCCCGATGCTCTACCACGGCAAGCAGGTCTGGGTCGGCCAGATCAGCCGTGATATCGGCAGCCGCCTCACCGTCCATTCGCCCACGCTGACCACGCACAAGATCGATCCCGACGTGGACGAGGCGCGCGGCGCCTTGATGGAGGACATGGCCTATTCGCAGAGCCTCGCCAAGCTCGGGCTGGTGGACGGCGTCGGCGCCGCTGCGCGTAGTGCGCCGCGCAAGAACCTGACGACCGACCCTTATCACACCGACGGGCGCCGCAGCGTGCTGGTGTTCGAGCGCCGGCCGATCGCGCTCGACGCGATCGAGATCCTGCCGTGGATTGCCCTCGCACGATGAGCCCGCTCGCGCCATTGGCGCTCGTCCTCGCCGTCGCCGGCTGCGGGACCTGGCAGGCGCCGACCGAAGTGAGCGACGCTGGCCTGCGCAGCCGCGCGGTCAGCGACACGAGCCAAGGCGTGCGCGTGAGCGCGGCGGTGCTGAGCGCCGCCGATACGCGGCGCATGTTCGGGACGGAGCTCACCGGGCTGCCCGTTCAGCCAGTATGGATCGAGATCGAGAACAGCACTTCGCAGCCGAAGTGGCTGCTGCGCACGGGCACCGATCCGGACTACTTCTCGCCCCACGAGGTGGCATGGTCGACGCATACGACCCTCGGCGGCAGCGTGAACGCCGCCATCGACGAGCACTTCGACAAGCTCGGTTTTAAGAACCCGATAGCGCCGGGCACTACGCGCGCAGGAATCATCTTCACCAACCGGGAGCGCGGCACCAAGCTCCTCAACGTCGACGTGCTCGGGCGGCAAACGCTGGTTCCCTTCACGGTTTTCCTGCCGGTGCCGCAGGAGAGCGTCGCCGCTGGCGCCACCTCGGCACAGAGTGTGTTCCACTATCCGGCTTCGGAGGTCACCGACTACCGCGACCTCGACGCGCTGCGCGGCGCGCTAGAGCGCCTTCCCCGCGCCGCGACTCAGGGGGAGCCGCTGAACGTAGTGCTGCTGGGCGAGCTCGAGGACATTGGCGCGGCGATGGTGCGCCGTAACTACCGCCGCGATGCGCGCGCGCCCGACATGGCTCACCAGGTCTTCGGCCGCGGTCCCGACGCCGTGCTACGCAAGCAGACGCAGCAGCGCGCACCCTCGACCTGGATCCGCGTCTGGCGCGCACCGCTTACCTTCGAAGGCCGCGCCGTCTACGTCGGCCAGGTCGGTCGGCCGATCGGCGGGCGCTTCGCGCCTGCCGAGGCGACCGATCTTCCTGCGCACGCGGACGTAGACGAGGTGCGCAACCACCTGGTCCAGGACATGATGTATTCGGGCGGCCTAGACAAGCTCGGCTTCGCGCGCGGCGCCGCGGCGGGCGAGCGCAGCGACGGCCTGCGCGCGGTGCTGTTTTTCGCGACGCGGCCGCTGAGTCTCGCCGACGTGGAGATCCTGGAATGGGTGCCCATCGTCAAGCCTTAGCTGCCGTGGCCTGCGCCGTGCTCGGCGGGTGTGCCGGCGAACCGCTGATTCCGTACTCCGCCAACACGCCGCCGCTCGTGCTCGCGCCGGCCGCGCAGGCTGGAGTGCAGGACGCGCGCGCGCGGTTTCGCGAGACCTATTGCGCGGTGCTCGAGGCGCGCGGCGAGCTGCCCGACCACAGGCCTTGCGAAGACGCGCTGACGCGTGTCGGTGCAGAACCCGGCGGTAGTGGCAAGCCCGTCGATCTCGGGCCATCGAAACGGCGGTTGATCGCGGCGGTGGTTCCGGGCATCGGCTACGAGTGTTTCGAGCCCTGGCTACGGCCGCCCGGTACCGCCGCCAAGCACGTGCAGCAGTTCGGCTACGACGCGATCTGGCTTAAGGTCGACGCGCTCTCGAGCAGCGCGACCAACGCGCGTCAGATTCGCGACGCGATCATGGCCATGCCGGAGGAGGGTGCGCCGCGTCTGGTGCTGATCGGCTATTCGAAGGGCGCGCCCGACATCCTCGAAGCGATCGTCGCGTACCCGGAGATCCGCAGCCGCGTGGCCGCGGTAGTCAGCGCGGCGGGCTCCGTCGGCGGCTCGGCGCTCGCCAATGACGCCACGCAGTACAAGGCCGACCTGCTGCGGCATTTCCCCGGCGCGAAGTGCGGTTCGGGCGACGGCGGTGGTGTCGAGAGCCTACGGCCGGCCACGCGCCAAGCCTGGCTCGCGCAGAACCCGCTGCCGCGCGACGTGCGCTTCTATTCGCTCGTCACCTTCCCGCAACCGGGGCGGATCTCGGCGATCCTCACCTCGAGCTACGACAAGCTTGCGCGCGTCGACGCGCGCAACGATAGCCAGGTCACCTTCTACGACCAGGTGATTCCCGGCAGCGTCCTCGTCGGTTACCTCAACGCGGACCACTGGGCGCTCGCCGTACCGCTCAACCGCACGCACTCCACGATCGCCAGCCTTTTAGTCACGAAGAACGCCTACCCGCGCGAGGCGTTGCTCGAGGCAACGTTGCGTTTCGTCGAGGAAGACCTGGCGACGAGATGACGGCGAGCAGCGCGCGCTTTTCTGCATGCGGGGCGACTAGACCTCGAAGCTTCTTCATCTGGCGCTTGAGCTGCCGGTAGAAGCGCCCGTCGGTGGCGGCGCTGGTTAGAAGCTGGGCCAACGCGCGCTCGTCGCCCACCGGGAAATAGCCGCGATAGCCCGCGCCAAGCAGCCCCACGTTGCCGGAAATCCGCGAGGCAAGCACCGGCACACCGACGCGCAACGCCTCGCACACCACGTTGGCACCGCCTTCCATGCGCGAGCTGATGACCATGGCGTGGCTCGAGGCCAGCCAACGCAACGCACGTGCGTGCGGCACGCTGCCGAGCCAGCGGTAGCGCGGGTCTTTGGTCCGTGGAGCGAGCTTGGGGTCGAGCGCAGCGCCCAGGTGGATGACTTCAATGCGCAGGTCCTGGGGAAGGAACTGCAGGGCCGAGAGCGTGCGCAGGGGATCTTTCTCCGCGCGCAGGTGGCCGATGACGCAGACCCTGAACGGGGCTTTCACCGGCCGGTGGCGCAAGCGAGTGGCGGAGCTTTGCACCACGACGCGGACTTTCTTGCGCAATCTCGCTGGTAGTTCATCCGCGGCCCTGGGCTGCAGCACGATGAGCCGGCGCGCGAGCTCGAGGGATTCCTGCGCCTCCCTCGAAGCCCCGATATCGCGGTAGACGTCGGTGCCGGTCAGTGCGACGACGAGCGGCTTATCGTCCGGAAAGGCCTTGATCGATGCATGGCTGCGCCGCGCGTGCAGGGCGAGCATCAGGTCTGCGCCGGAGCAAGTCTCTTCGGTCGAAACCGAAACCTTGTGCCCCGCGGCGCGCAGGAAGGCGGCCCAGCGCAGCGCGGTGTGGCGGTTGCCGTTGCGCGTGCCCGGGCCGGCGGGTGTGACCAGCGCGATCTTCATTCGCTAGACTGACATCCTTGGAACTGGAAAACCGATTGCGTGCCGCGCGGGAGTGCACGCGCCGCGTCACCGACGACCTGGCCGGCGAGCGCGAGCTCGGGCCGAAGCTCGCGATCGTCAACCCGCCGCGCTGGGAAGTGGGGCATGTCGGCTGGTTCCAGGAGTTCTGGTGCCTGAGAGGCGGCTCGGAGGAGCGCACGTCGATTCTGCCCAACGCGGATGCGCTGTACAACTCGGCCACCGTGCCGCACGCGGCGCGCTGGAGCCTGCCGCTGCCGTCGTTTGGCGACACGCTCGCCTACCGGGACGAGGTGCTCGATCGCCTGTTGAATAATCTGAAGAACACCGACCCCTACTTCGTCGAGCTCGCTGTGCGCCATGAGTTGATGCACGCGGAGGCGTTCCACTACACGCGGCAAACTCTGGGCTATCCGGCAGTGGACGCGGAAGAGCCGCGACCGGTTTCTCAGGCAGGCGATATGGAATGCTCCGGCGGAGTGTTCCGCCTGGGTGCCGCAAGAGGCAACGGCTTCGCGTTCGACAACGAAAAGTGGAGCCATCCCGTGGTACTCGAGCCGTTTCGCATCGCACGCCGGCCCGTGACCTACGGCGAGTACCGGAAGTTTCGCGAGCCGCTCTACTGCAAGGATGGCAGGGTGCGGCGGTTCGACCGCTGGGTGCCGGTGCGCGAGGACGAGCCGGTGCGGCATGTCTCATGGCACGATGCCAAGGCCTATTGCGACTTCGCCGGCCGACGCTTGCCCACCGAAGCGGAGTGGGAGTGTGCGGCGCTTGCCGGGCTGGAGAATATCGGCCACGTCTGGGAATGGACTTCCAGCCCCTTCCTGCCGTACCCCGGCTTCGTGCGCGACCCCTACAAGGAATACTCCGAGCCCTGGTTCGGCACCCACAAGGTGCTGCGCGGCGCGAGCTTCGCCACGCCGCTGGGCGTGTCGCACGCGCGCTTCCGCAACTTCTACACGCCCGAGCGCGCGGACATGTTCGTCGGCTTTCGCACCTGCGCGCCGTGAGCGTCCTCACTTCGCGCGACAACCCCAAGGTCAAGCGCTGGGGAAAGCTCGCGGGCGATCCCCGGTACAGGAGAAGCGAAAAGCGCGCGCTCATCGAAGGCCCGCACCTGCTGGCCGCCGCCCTGCAGCAAGGCTGCAAGCCGCTGGCCGTGCTCGCGACGCAGGAGGGCGCGGCCGACGCGGAAATCAGCCGGCTGATCGCCCAAAGCGGCTTGCGCCCCATCCTGATGGGCAAAGGGGTGCTGCGCTCCGTGGTGGATGCAGAGACGCCCCTTGGAGTGGCGGCTGAGATTGCGATCCCGGCGCCAACCAGCCGGGAGGCAACGCACGTGGTGTTCCTGGAGGGGGTCCAGGACCCGGGCAACGTCGGGGCAATCATGCGCAGCGCGGCGGCGTTCGGGGTTCAACGGGTGATTCTGGATCCGGCGTGCGCGGATCCCTGGTCGCCAAAGGCTTTGCGCGCCGGCATGGGCGGCCATTTCGCCCTGCAAGTCGCCGAGACGCGCGACCTTGCCGGCGAGATCGACGCTTTCAAGGGGACCGTGGCCTGCACCGTGCCGCGCGGCGGGGTCGCCCTGCGCGGTGCCTCGCTCGAGCGTTCCTGGGCCTGGATCTTTGGCGGCGAGGGCAGGGGCCTTGGCGACGAGACTATCGCGCGCGCCGATCTGCGGGTCACGATCCCGATGTCCCCAGGCACCGAATCGCTCAACGTCGCCGCCGCCGCGGCGATCTGCCTTTACGAGGGCTTCAGTAGATCTGCCGCTTGATCCGCAGCTCGCGCAGGATGGTGGTCGCGATCTCTTCGATCGACTTGCTGGTGGAGTTGATCGAGCGGACCCCCTCCCGGCGCATCATGTTCTCGGCCTCCTCGACCTCGTAGCGGCAGTTGTCGAGCTCGGCGTAGCGGCTGCCCGGCCGTCGCTCCTTGCGGATTTCGTGCAGCCGCTCGGGGGCGATGGTCAGGCCGTAGAGGCGGGTTTTCTCGCCGCGCAGCGCCTCGGGCAGCTTCATCCGATGGAAATCCTCCGGAATGAGGGGGTAGTTCGCGGCCTTTACGCCGAATTGCATGGCGAGGTATAGGCTGGTCGGCGTCTTGCCGCTGCGCGACACTCCGATCAGGATCACGTCGGCCTGGCCGAGCTCACGGTGCGAGGCGCCGTCGTCGTGCGCCATGGCGAAGTTGATCGCCTCCATGCGCTGCTGGTACTCCTTCTTGTCCATCGCGCTGTGGGAGCGCCCGATCGTGTGGCTCGACTTGATGCCGAGGCCTGCTTCCAGCGGATCGATGAAGCTTTCGAAGAAATCGATGAACAGCGCATTCGCGCGCCGCACCACGGCGCGCACGTCGTTGTTGACCAGCGTGGAGAACACGATCGGCTGGCCGTTGCCCGCCTCGGCGGCGATGCGCGCGCAACACTCCTCGGCCTTGTCGGTCGAGTCGACGAACGGCACCGTAACCTGGGTGAACTCGACGCCCTCGAACTGGGTGAGCAGGCTGTGGCCGAGCATCTGCGCGGTGATGCCGGTTCCGTCGGAGACGAAGAAAACGGTTCGGCGCTGCGCCATGGACGATAAAATACCAAGCCGATGCGGGTAGCGTGGCTGAAAGATTTGCGCATGACTGACCTGGAGCAGGTCGGCGGCAAGAATGCCTCGCTCGGCGAGATGATCGGCACGCTTTCGGCGGCCGGGATCCGCGTCCCGGGCGGCTTTGCCACCACCGCGCAGGCGTACCGCGAATTCCTGGGCGAGCTCGCGCCGCGCATCGAGGAGCGCCTGCGCCAGTTGAGCGCCGACGACGTCGAAGCGCTCGCCAAATGCGGCGCCGAAATCCGTTCCTGGATTCTGGCGGCGCCGTTCCCGAAGGAATTCGAGCAAGACATACTATCTAAGTATCAAGAGCTTACATCTCAAACCTCAACTGAAACATCCTTTGCCGTGCGCTCTTCCGCCACGGCCGAGGACCTGCCCGAAGCGTCATTTGCCGGGCAGCAGGAAACCTTCCTCAATATTCGCGGCGTCGAGCACGTGCTCGAGGCGATCCGCCATGTGTTCGCCTCGCTCTACAACGATCGCGCGATCTCCTATCGCGTGCACCACGGGTTCAAGCACGCCGACGTAGCGCTCTCGGCGGCGGTGCAGCAGATGGTGCGCAGCGACCTGGGCGCTGCGGGGGTGATGTTCACCCTGGACACCGAATCGGGCTTCCGCGACGTGGTGTTCATCACTTCGGCGTACGGACTGGGCGAGCTGCTCGTGCAGGGCGCGGTAAACCCCGACGAGTTCTATGTCCACAAGCCGATGCTGGAGAAGGGCCGCCCGGCGATCGTGCGCCGAAGCATGGGCTCCAAGCTGCAGAAGATGGTCTTCGGCAAGTCCGACCAGGCCGGCAAGTCCACCCGCGTGCTCGACGTCGACGAGGCCCAGCGTTACGCCTTCTCCCTGAGCGACAAGGAGATTCTGGAGCTCGCGCGCTGCGCGGTCGCGATCGAGCGGCATTACGGCCGGCCGATGGACATCGAGTGGGCGAAGGATGGAACGGACGGGCGCATCTACGTGCTGCAGGCGAGGCCCGAGACCGTCAAATCCCGCACCCGAGACCTCGAGGAGCGCTACGCGCTCAAGGGCAGCTCGCGCGTGCTCACCACGGGCCGCGCGATCGGCCACAAGATCGGCAGCGGCACGGTGCGGATGGTCCCCGACGCCTCGGAAATGGCGCAGGTCAAGAAAGGCGATGTGCTGGTGACCGACATGACCGACCCCAACTGGGAGCCGGTGATGAAGCTCGCCGCCGCCATCGTCACCAACCGCGGCGGGCGCACCTGCCACGCGGCGATCATCGCGCGCGAGCTGGGCATCCCGGCGGTGGTGGGTTGCGGCGATGCCACCCGGCGGCTCAAGGATGGCCAGCCGGTCACCGTGTCCTGCGCCGAAGGCGACACCGGCAACGTCTTCGAGGGCCTGCTGCCGTTCGAGGTCTCGACCCGCGAGCGGGGCGAGATGCCGCGCATCCCGGTCAAGATCGCCATGAACGTGGGCAACCCCGAGCTCGCGTTCGAGTTCGCGCAGCTGCCGAACGCCGGCGTCGGCCTGGCGCGGCTGGAATTCGTCATCAACAACGAGATCGGCGTGCATCCGCGCGCGTGCCTGGAGCACGACAAGCTGCCCGCGGACCTTCGAAAGAAGCTGGACGAAAAAGCGCGCGGCTATGCCGACGCGCGCACCTTCTACCGCGAAAAGCTGGTCGAGGGCGTCGCCACCATCGCCGCGGCCTTCTGGCCCAAGCCGGTGATCGTGCGCCTTTCGGACTTCAAGTCGAACGAGTACAAGAAGCTGCTGGGCGGCGAGCGCTACGAGCCCGACGAGGAGAATCCGATGCTCGGCTGGCGCGGCGCCTCGCGCTACATCGCGCCCGACTTCCGCGAATGCTTCGAGCTCGAGTGCGCCGCGCTGCGCAAGGTTCGCGACGAGCTGGGGCTGACCAACGTCGAGCTGATGGTGCCGTTCGTGCGGACCGTGGGCGAAGCGCGCGAGGTCATTTCATTGCTGCAGAAGAACGGCCTGGAGCGGGGCAAGAACCATCTCAAGGTCGTGATGATGTGCGAGCTGCCGTCGAACGCGATCCTGGCCGACGAGTTCCTGGAGCTGTTCGACGGCTTCTCCATCGGCTCGAACGACCTGACCCAGCTGACCCTGGGCCTCGACCGGGACTCGGGGCTGATCGCGGCGAGCTTCGACGAGCGCGACGCGGCGGTGAAGGCGCTGCTCGCCATGGCGATCCGCGCCTGCCGCAAGCACGGCAAGTACGTCGGCATCTGCGGCCAGGGGCCTTCGGACCACCCGGACCTCGCGCGCTGGCTGATGGAGCAGGGTATCGACAGCCTCTCGCTCAACCCCGATACGGTGGTCTCGACCTGGATGGCGCTCGCCGAAGCGCCCGCCGCGAAAAAATCAGCGGCCGCGTAGCACCCGCTGCTTCTCCCGATTCCACTCCTTGTCGCGCTCGGCCGCGCGCTTGTCGTGCTTCAGCTTGCCCCGTCCGAGGCCGACTTCGAGTTTGATGCGCCCCTTGCTGTAGTGCAGGTTGAGCGGCACCAGCGTGTAGCCGCGCTGCTCCACCTTGCCGATCAGGCGCCGGATCTCCTCGGCGTGCAGCAGGAGCTTGCGCGTGCGCGTCGGGTCGGGGGTGAAGTGGGTCGAGACCGTGGGCAGGGGGCTCACGTTGGCGCCGATCAGGTAAAGCTCGGCGCCGCGCACCATGACGTAGGCTTCGCCGATGTTGGCGCGGCCGCCGCGGATCGCCTTCACCTCCCAGCCCTCGAGCGCGAGCCCCGCTTCGTAGCGCTCCTCGATGAAGTAGTTGTGAAAGGCTTTGCGGTTTTCGACGATGGACATCTGGCGTGATGAAGCAAATTGCGCGCTCCGCGATTGTCGAGCATTCCGCCGCGGAAATGTACGCGCTGGTGGAGGACGTCGAGGCCTATCCGAGCTTCCTGCCCTGGTGCACGGCGGCCGAGGTGCACGAGCGCCGGTCCGGCACGACCCGGGCGACGCTCACCGTCGGCCTGCACGGCCTGCGCCACTCGTTCACCACGCGGAACGAGAACCGGCCGGGGGAGGCGATCGACATGCACCTCGAGCAGGGGCCGTTCCGGCACTTCCGGGGCGAGTGGCGCTTCGTGCCGCTCGGCCCGCAGGCGTGCCGCATCGAGTTTTCGCTGCAATACGAGTTCTCGAGCCGCACCCTCGGGCGGTTGCTGGCGCCGCTGTTCGATGGCATCGCCGACTCGATGGTCGACGCCTTCGTGCGTCGCGCGGCGGAGGTCCATGGACATTGAGGTTGTCGACGCGCGGCCGCAGGGCGCGCGGGTCGTGCGCGTGACGCTGCCCGCGGGCGCGACGCTGCGCGATGCGCTGACGGCGTCGGGATTCGAGCTCGATCTGGAACGGCAGGCGTTCGGGATTTTCGGCAAGCGCGTCGCGCTCGACGCGCGGCTTTCGCCCGGCGACCGGGTCGAGATTTACCGCCCGCTCGCGATGGATCCCAAGGAAGCGCGCCGCCGTCGCTCGCGGCGCAGGCGCTAGCGGCCTAGCCGCAGTTCTGCTGGACCATCTGACGCGCGCGCACGGCTTCCTGCGCGATCTGCGCGTCTTCGAGGTAGTAGCGCTCGCCCTTGGAGTCCACGCGCGCTACGCGCTGGCCGCTTTCCAGGGCGCGCAGCGATTCCTGCGCCCGCGCGCAGTTTTCGCGCTTGGCGCTTGCCTGCTCCTCGGCCTGCTTCTGCTGCGCCTTCTGCGCGTCTTCCTGGCGCTTGCGCTCCTCGGGGTTGGCGGGCGGCTTGTCGCCTTTCTTCGCCGCGGCGGCAGGGGGCGGCGTACCGATCGGCGCGGGCGGCGGCTTCAGCCGCTGGGCCTTCGCGCCGGGCGGCGGCGTGTCGCCGTAGCGCACCTTGCCGTCCTGGTCGACCCACTTGTATTGCTGGGCCGATGCGGCGGCGGCGAAGAGACAGCTCACGACCAGAACGATTGCTTTGTGCATGGGCAAGAAACGCCTGTCGATTCGAACGGATGACAGTATCGCGTATAATGCCGCTTTGCGAGTATTGAGAACATGCGGGTGATTCAGAAGGCGCTGACCTTCGACGACGTCCTTCTCCTTCCCGCCCACTCGCGCGTTCTGCCGCGTGACGTATCTCTCAAAACGCGGCTCACCCGGAAGCTCCAGCTCAACCTGCCGCTCCTCTCCGCGGCGATGGACACTGTGACGGAATCCCGCCTGGCGATCGCCATGGCGCAGGAGGGGGGCATCGGCATCGTGCACAAGAACCTGGCGCCGCGCGCGCAGGCCGCCGAGGTCGCCAAGGTGAAGCGCTTCGAGTCCGGCGTGCTGCGCGACCCGATGACCATCCCGCCGGAGATGCCGGTGCGCGAGGTGATCGCGCTCCAGCGCGAGCGCAAGATCTCGGGCTTCCCCGTGGTGAAAAACGGGAAAGTGGTCGGCATCGCCACCAACCGCGACCTGCGCTTCGAGACCAAGCTCGACCAGCCGGTGAAAAACATCATGACGCCGCAGGCGAAGCTGGTCACGGTGCGCGAAGGCGCGAGCCGGCAGGAGGCGATGGAGCTCATGCACCGCCACCGCCTGGAGCGCGTGCTGGTGGTCGACGACGATTTCCAGCTGAAGGGCCTGGTCACGGTGCAGGACATCCTCAAGGAAAGCGAGCACCCGAACGCCTGCAAGGACGCGCAGGGCAAGCTGCGCGTGGGCGCGGCGGTCGGCGTGGGCGAGGGCACCGAGGAGCGCGTCGCGGCGCTGGTGGAGGCGGGCGCGGACGTGCTGGTGGTCGACACCGCGCACGGCCATGCGCAGGGCGTGCTCGATCGGGTGGCCTGGATCAAAAAGAACTTTCCGGTCGAGGTGATCGGCGGCAACGTGGGCACGGCCGACGGCGCGAAAGCGCTCGCCGACCACGGCGCCGACGGGGTCAAGGTCGGCATCGGCCCGGGCTCGATCTGCACTACGCGCATCGTCGCCGGCGTGGGCGTCCCGCAGATCACC
The DNA here is from genome assembly GCA_035649875.1 of Burkholderiales bacterium. Taxonomy (GTDB): domain Bacteria; phylum Pseudomonadota; class Gammaproteobacteria; order Burkholderiales; family SG8-39; genus SCGC-AG-212-J23. The sequence goes on from DASRIR010000316.1 coordinate 65,326, forward strand.
GCGATCCAGAACGTGGCCGCGGCGCTCAAGGACATCCCCCTCGTCGCCGACGGCGGCGTGCGCTACTCCGGCGACGTAGCCAAGGCGCTCGCCGCCGGCGCGCACGCAGTCATGCTCGGCTCGCTCTTCGCCGGCACCGACGAATCGCCGGGCGAGATCGATCTCTACCAGGGCCGCTCGTACAAGTCCTACCGCGGCATGGGCTCGCTCGGCGCGATGCAGAAGGGCGCCGCCGACCGTTACTTCCAGGACTCGGAGATGAACGTCGACAAGCTCGTGCCCGAGGGGGTCGAGGGGCGGGTGCCCTATAAGGGCAGCGCGGTCTGGGTGATCCAGCAGCTCGCCGGCGGACTGCGCGCGAGCATGGGCTACACCGGCTGCGGCACGATTGAGGAGCTGCGCACCAAGACCCAGTTCGTCGAGATCACCGCCGCCGGCATCCGCGAGTCGCACGTCCACGATGTCCAGATCGTGAAGGAGGCGCCGAATTACCGGGTCGAGTAAGCAACACCAGAAAATCCTCATCCTCGACTTTGGAGCGCAGTACACGCAGCTGATCGCCCGCCGCGTGCGGGAAGCGAAGGTCTACTGCGAGATCCATCCCTGGGACGTCGACGACGCCTTCGTGCGCCGCTTCGGCGCGCAGGGCGTGATCCTTTCCGGCAGCCATCTCTCCGCGTACGACGACGCCAAGGCGCACGCGCCCAAGGCGGTGTTCGACGCCGGCGTGCCGGTGCTCGGAATCTGCTACGGCATGCAGAGCATGGCGCATCAGCTCGGCGGCAGGGTCGAGCCCGGCTCGGTGCGCGAGTTCGGCTACGCGGAGGTGCGCGCGCGCGGGCATACCAAGCTTCTCGACGGCATCGAGGACTACCGCACCGCCGAAGGCCACGGCATGCTCAAGGTCTGGATGAGCCACGGCGACAAGGTGGTCGAGCTGCCGTCGGGCTTCAAGCTGATGGCCTCCACCGACGCCTGCCCGATCGCCGGCATGGCGGACGAGTCGCGCCGCTTCTACGGCGTGCAGTTCCACCCCGAGGTCACGCACACGCGCCAGGGAACGAAGCTCCTGCACCGCTTCGTGCGCGAGATCTGCGGTTGCCGCGGCGACTGGCAGATGCCCGAATATGTTTCCGAAGCCGTAGAAAAAATTAGGTCTGTGGTTGGAAAAGAAGAGGTGATCCTGGGCCTGTCCGGGGGCGTGGATTCCTCAGTCGCCGCAGCGCTGATCCACAAGGCGATCGGCGACCAGCTTACCTGCGTGTTCGTCGATCACGGCCTGTTGCGCCTCGACGAGGCGAAGCAGGTGATGGAGACGTTCGCCCGGCACATGCGCGTACGGGTGAAGCACGTCGATGCTTCGGCGGAATTCTTCAAGGCGCTGGAAGGCGTGGCCGACCCCGAGGAGAAGCGCAAGATCATCGGCCGCCATTTCGTCGAGGTGTTTCAACGGGAAGCCTCGAAGCTCACGCGGGCCAAATGGCTGGCGCAGGGCACGATCTACCCCGACGTGATCGAATCCGCCGGTGCCAAAACCAAGAAGGCGACCACGATCAAGTCGCATCACAACGTGGGCGGGCTGCCGGAGACGCTGCACCTGAAGCTGCTCGAGCCGCTGCGCGAGCTCTTCAAGGACGAGGTGCGCGAGCTCGGCGTGGCGCTCGGCCTGCCGCGCGAGATGGTGTTCCGCCACCCGTTCCCGGGGCCGGGGCTCGGCGTGCGGATCCTCGGTGAAATCAATCCGGAATACGTCCAGCTGCTCCAGCGGGCCGACGACGTCTTTATCCAGGAGCTGAGGAAATCCGGCTGGTACGACAAGACCGCGCAGGCGTTCGCGGTGTTCCTGCCGGTGCGTTCAGTGGGCGTGATGGGCGACGGCCGGACCTACGAGAACGTGGTCGCGCTGCGCGCCGTGCAGACCAGCGACTTCATGACCGCGGACTGGGCGCCGCTGCCGCACGAGCTGCTGGCGCGCGTCTCCAACCGCATCATCAACGAGGTGCGCGGGATTAACCGCGTGACCTACGACATTTCCTCCAAGCCGCCCGCCACCATCGAGTGGGAGTAGCGGACCGGCGGGCCAAGAATCGGCCCGCCAAGCCGGGCGGCGGAGCCGCGTGCGGGTTTTTCAACCTTTCGAGGAATTACACCCCAAAGCAGTCCACGCAGCGGCCCGCCATACCTTGTAAGGCTTACTGCTTGGGCGTAGTCGAGCCACCCGTGCTGGAACCGGAGCTCGAGCCGCTCGAGCTACCCGAGCCCATGCTGCCGCTGCTCGAGCCGGAGCTCGGCGCCGGGGTGGGCGTGGGCGAAGGGGTCGAGGTGCTGCTGCTTCCGGTGCCGCCGCTCGCTGCGCCGGAGCTCGACTTGCTGAAGTGAGCGTCCCACTCCGCGCGCGAGATCTGGCCGTCGCTGTTGGTGTCGACGGACGAGAAGCTCGGGCTGGAGCTGCTGCTGCCGCTAGAGCCCGACAAGCCGCCGCTCGAGCCGCTCGACATGCCCGACGAGCCGCTGGAGCTGGAGCCCGACGCGGCCGGGGACGACGGGGACGAGGACTTGTCGCTGCTGGTGCTGGAGGAAGAGCTTTGCGCCACGGCAACGCCGGAAAGCGCGAACAGCGCTGCGGCGGTGGCGACGCTCAAGAGTTTCAGGTTCAACATCGGGCGAGTCTCCTTTGGATTGTGTAACAAGAGCTGCAGCCAATCCCGATGCAAGACCCGTGCCCCTCACCTGTCATCCTACGTAAGCTGCATTCGCCGCCGAAGAGCGATGCCACAGCGCGTGGCGCCAGCGGTAACCGATCGCGAGCGTAGCCGCGAGCCCGAGTCCCGCATACAGCAAAGTGGTCGCGGAATAGCCGATGCCGGCGATGATCGGCCCGGCCGCGAGCAGGCCGAGCGGCAATCCCCAGATCGCGAGCATGCGCACGCCCATCACCCGGCCGCGCATCGCTTCCTCCGACGAGCGCAGCATCACCGCGGCGAGCGGCGTGAGGCAGAAGCTCTGCACGAAGCCGGCGACGAAGAGCAGCGGCAGGCCGATGGCGAGAGTGCGGGTCTGGCCGAAGACCAGCAGCGCGGCGAACCACAGCGCGCCGCTCCACAGCATGGTGCGCGCCGGCCTGCGGGCGAAGCGGCTGCGGCCGACGATCAGCGAGCCGGCGAGCCCGCCCGACCAAAATGCGGCGGCGAGATAGCCGAGGCCCGACTGGCCGATCGCATAGACGTCCTTCGCCGCGTAGGGAAGCAGGCCGAGAAAGAACGGATAGGCGAGCAGATTGACGAGGAAGGCCATGGCGAACGCGCCCAGCAGGTCGGGCTTGTGCCAGACGTAGCGGAAGCCTTCCTTGAGATCCGTCAGGGGGTGGGCCGCCACCGGCTGCGCAGCGACCTTCGCCACGCCCAGCGAAAGGAAAAAGGCGGCGACATACATCGCCGTCACCACGGCGTACGCCAGCCCCATTCCGATGAGCGCTACCCCGGCGGTTCCGGCGAATGCGCCCGCCACCCGCGCGCTGTCCGAAGTCGTGCGCGAGATGCCGAGCGCGTTCAGCAGCATGTCGGACCGCATGGTCTGCCCGACCAGCACATGGCGCATCACCATGTCCGAAGGCCGCATCAGGCCGGCGAGCGCCGCGATGACGAAAACATGCCACGGCCGGAGCGCATCGCTCAGCGTGAGCACAGTCAGAACCGCGGCAAGCAAGGCATAGATCCCGCGCGTGATGCAGAGCAGCGTGCGATGCCCGATACGATCGCCGGCGACGCCGAAGAATGGCGAGATCAGGGAGCCGAGCCACACCAGCGCGGCGACGATCACCAGCTGCTGCACCGAGCCGGTGGCGGACAGGATGTACCAGCCGAGGATCAGGGCCTCCATCTCGAAGGCCCACGACGTCGCGAGGTCCGCCGGCCACTGGAAGCGGAAGCTGCGGACGGCGAAAGGCGACGCCATCCGCGCATGCTACAGGCAGCGCCTACCCGGTCTGGACCTTGATGCGCCTCGGTTTCGCGTGCTCGGCCTTCTGCAGGCGTACCTTGAGCACGCCGTGCTTGAGCTCGGCCGTCAGCCGCTCCGCGTCGAGATCGCGCGACAGCGTGAACACGCGCCGGTAGCGCGGCAAGCTCACTTCGATGTGGGTCGCCTGCAGCTCCTGCGGCATCTCTAACCCCATCTCGGCTTCGATGATGAGCGTGTCGCCGTCGACGTGCACGTCGAGCCTGTCCCTAGCAACCCCGGGCAGATCGGCATAGAGCGTGATGCCGCCGGCGTCCTCGGCCACGTCGACGGGCGGCACCAGAGCCGGCCGCTCGGTGGCCGGCGAATCCCGGGTAGTGCTCTTGTTCTCGGTCATGGCGGTCTCCTCGTTCAATTGACGTTGATGCGCCGCGGTTTCGCGGCCGCCTTGCGGGCGATGCTGACGTGCAGCACCCCGTCGCGGTAGGTCGCGCTCACCTGGTCGGGGTCGAGATCGTCCGAAAGCGTGAGCACGCGGTGGAAGCGGCCCGAGAAGCGCTCTCGCAGATGCACGCTCGCCGCGCTGTCCCGCGCGGGCAGCTCGTCGGTGCGGATTCCCGAGATCGACAGTACGCCGCGCTCGAGCTGCAGGTGGATCGACTGGGTGTCGAGTCCGGGCGCAAAGGCGTAGATCTCGACCGAATCGGGGGTGCCGGCGACGTTGAGCGCCGGGAAGCCGCCGCGGGCGAAGCCGCGGATGCTGGGAGAGGCCTCGATCGTCTGCTGCATCTGGCGCTGCAGGCGCTCGAGATCGGCGAACAGATCGCGCGGGAACAGCGAAAAGTCCATGGTGTACTCCGTGAAAGATCGTCCTGCGCCCGGAGATGGGAGCCATCCGCGCGGTTTCAAGCGCTTGAAAAACTGCCGGCCGGCCCAGACTTGCGCTGGTTCGCCCCCGCTAGAATGGGCCGGCATGACCGACGATGACTATATGCGGCGCGCCGTGGAGCTGGCGCGGCGCGCGGAGACGGAAGGCGAGGTGCCGATCGGCGCGCTGGTCGTCCTCGACCATCGAATCGTCGGAGAGGGCTGGAACCGGCCGATCGCCGGCTCCGATCCGACCGCGCACGCCGAGATCCAAGCCATGCGCGATGCGGCTGGCAGGACCCGTAACTACCGCCTCACAGGAGCCACGCTTTACGTCACCCTCGAGCCCTGCGACATGTGCGTCGGCGCCATGTTCCACGCGCGCATCGCGCGCGCGGTCTACGGCGCGAACGATCCGAAGAAGCTCGTGTTGAAGAACCAGGTCGCGCTGGAGGGCGGAGTGCTGGCGGAGGAGTGCGGCTCGATTCTCAGCAGGTTCTTCGCGGCCCGGCGATGACGATCGAAATCGACCTGGCTAAGCAGCAGCTCCGGTACGCCAACCGGACCTATCCGGTTTCCACCTCCAAGTTTGGTCCGGGCGAGAAGAACGGCAGCTTCTGCACGCCGCGCGGCAGCCACATCGTGCGCGCGAAGATCGGCGCCGGGCAGCCGCTGGGAGCGGTATTCGTGCGCCGGCGCCCGACGGGCGAGGTATGGACGCCGGAGCTGCACCAGCGCGAGCCCGGCCGCGACTGGATCCTGACGCGCATCCTTTGGCTTTCCGGCCGCGAGCGCGGCAGGAACCGCCTCGGCGAGGTGGACACCATGCGGCGCTACATCTACATCCACGGCTGCCCGGACAGCGCCGAGCTCGGCAAGCCGGGCTCGATCGGCTGCGTGCGCATGCGCAACCGCGACGTCGCCGAGCTGTTCGACCTCGTGCCGCCCTACACGCCGGTCGAAATCAAGGCCTGAATCTTTTTCCGGTTGGGCTTCTTCACCACCCCGCGCTCGGTGATGATCCCCGAGATGAGCTCGGCTGGCGTGACGTCGAAGGCCGGGTTGCGCACCGCCACGCCCGCCGGCGCCCAGCGCTGGTCGCGGTAGCCGGTCACCTCCGCCGCCGGCCGCTCCTCGATCGGGATGCGCGAGCCGTTCGGGATCTTCGGGTCGAACGTGGAAAGCGGCGCGGCCACGTAGAACGGGATGCCATGGCGCTTCGCCAGCACGGCGAGCGCATAGGTGCCGATCTTGTTCGCGACGTCGCCGTTCGCCGCGATGCGGTCCGCACCCACCACCACCACGTCGACCTCGCCGCGGCTCATCAGGTGCCCGGCCATGCTGTCGGTGATCAGGGTGCACGGAATGCCTTCCTGCATCAGCTCGTAGGCGGTCAGGCGCGCCCCCTGCAGGTAAGGCCGGGTTTCGTTGGCGATCACCGAGACCTTCTTGCCTTTTGCGGCGCGGATGACGCCCAGCGCCGTCCCGTACCCTGCCGTGGCGAGCGCGCCGGTGTTGCAGTGGGTCATTACGCGCGCCTTGCGCGGAATCAGCGCGGCGCCGATCTTTCCCATCGCGCGGTTGGCGGCCAGGTCCTCGGCAAAGATCGCTTCCGCCTCGGCCTTCAGGTCCTTGGCCTTCTTCATCCGCGCGAGCGCCCAGAACAGGTTCACGGCAGTCGGGCGGCTCTTGGCCAGAACTGCATAGCTTTCGGGAGTTCCCTTCGAAAGCGCAACGCCGAAAGCAGCCGCACACCCTATCGCTGGCGCTCCACGCACCACCATGTCGCGAATCGCTTGAGCGACTTCGTCCGCGGTGCGGCAGGTGATGTACACCGTCTGATCGGGCAGAAGGCGCTGGTCGAGCAGCTCCAGGCGGTCGCCGTGCCAGCGAAACGGTTCGACCGCCGCCATCAGACCACCCGCTCGTTGCCGCCGTCGATCGGCACCTGAGCCGCGGTGGTCTTCGCGAAGAGCGAGCCGCACATTTCCGCCGCCAGCTCGGCTACATCGCGCGACGCGACCTCGGTCCGCAGCAGATTCTTGCGGCGGTACTGCTCGACCGTCATGTCGTAGGCCTTGGCGCGCGCGGCGAGCAGCTCCGGGGTCCAAAGGCCGGTGTCGTAGACCGCGTCGGGATGCAGCGAGTTGATGCGAATGCCGTCCTTCGCCCACTCGAGCGCGGCGACGCGCGCCACCTGGTTGAGCGCCGCCTTGGAGGCCGAGTAGGCGGCCGCGCCGGGGCCCGGCGCGGGCACATTGCGCGAGCCGATGACCACGATGCGCCCGCCGCGCGGCGCGAGCCGCAACAGCGGATGGCAGAGCTGCAGGATGCGCAGCGGGGCCTCGACGTTGACGCACATGGTCCGCTGCCAGGTTTCCGCCGCGATGTCCTGCACCGGCTGCGAAGCGGGGAATATTCCGGCGTTCAGGACCAGCATGTCGACGCCGCCAAAACGCCTTACCGCGGCATCGAGAGCGGCGTTCACCGCATCGGCAGCGGTCAAGTCGACCGTCACCCCCAGGAAATCCGGACGCGACTCCATCGCTTCGATGGCGGGGTTGCGATCCAGGCCGACCACGGCGGCGCCGCGGCTGAGAAACGCCTCTACGCAGGCCTTGCCGATTCCGGACGCCGCACCCGTAACCACGGCGACTTCGCCGCGAAACGCGAGAGAAGGGCTGGCCTTCTTGAGCTTCGCCTGCTCGAGGTCCCAGTATTCGATGTCGAACAAATGGTTCTCGCCGACCGAGCGCCAGCCGCCGAGCGCCTCGGCGCGCAGCAAGACGTCGATGCTGTGGTCGTACAGCTCTTCGATGATCGCCGCCTCGCGCGCGTCGCGCCCCGCCGCGGCAAAGCCGAGCTGCGGGTCGAGCACCATGCGCGGCGCGGGATCGAGCATGGTCTTCGGCAGCTTGGCCTTGGGCGCGTTGCGCTCGAAATATTCGCGGTAGCGGCGCGCGTACTGCGCAGCGTCGCGGCCGACCATCGGGGTGGGCTTGGTAAAGAGGAGGTGGTCCGGCGTCGCCGGGCCTTGCTGCGAAATCTTCTCCACGTCCGGGCGCTGCGCGAAGGCACGAAACTTGTCGCTGTCGTTGGTTCTCACAATCACTGGAAAACCGGCCTGCTCGGAAATCACGCGCCGCAGGCTCGCGATCTCCTCGCGTTTCGCCGGAGGGACCGGGTTCGCCGTGCTCGCGATGTGCCACGCTTTCTTATTCTGGAGATACTCCTCGGCCAGCGAGACCAGCTCGATCATGCGCTCGTAGGATTCGCGCGCGTCGGCGCCGAAGGAGAAGATGCCGTGCGACAGGAGCACCATGCCGACCGTCTTGCCGGTCGCCTGCCTGGGAAACTCGCGCGCGCAGTGCGCGGCGAGGTCGAAGCCCGCCATGACGTAGGGCACGACCGCGACGCGCTCGCCGTAGATCTGCCGGATGCGCTTCTCGCCTTCCGGCGCGTTGGAGACCGCGAGCACCGCGTCGGCGTGGGTGTGATCGACGTAGCGGTGCGGCAGGATCGCGTGCAGCAGGGTCTCGACCGAGGGCGAGGGCGCGTCCGCGCGCAGCACATGGGTGTTGAGCTCGTTCAGCATCTGCGCATCCGACAGCGCCGGCAGCCACGGCAGCCTCTGCATGTAGGCGAGCGGCAGGGGCGCGAAGGCGTCGGCGTCGATCGTTGCGAGGTCGCTGCCACTGCCCTTCACGTAGAGAACGTCGCGCTCTTCGCCGAACAGATCCTTCTCGCGCAGCTTGACCGAGGTGTTGCCGCCGCCGTGAAGCACGAGCGACTTCTCCTGTCCCAGCAGGCGTGAGGTATAGACGCGCGGCCCGAGCGGGCCGGTGAACCGCGCGGCCTCGGCGTCGCTCCAGCGGCTTCTCATGCGGCGATTATACTTTTCGCGCTCGCATGAAAACTGAGCTGCTCATCGAGCTGTTGAGCTGGGAGGAGGCGCGCGCGCATGCGTCGCCGATCCGCTTCACCGTGTTCGTGGAAGAGCAGGGCGTGCCGCGCGACATCGAGCTCGACGAGCAGGACCCGCTTTCGATCCACGCGGTCGCTTTCGAGGATCAGAAACCCGTCGCGACCGGGCGGCTGCTGCCCGACGGGCACATCGGGCGCATGGCGGTGCTGAAGGAATGGCGCGGCCGCGGCATCGGCGGCCTGCTGCTGAAACGTCTGATCGAGCGCGCGAAGAAGAGGGGCGACAACGAGGTGGCGCTTTCGGCGCAGATCCAGGCGGTGGCGTTCTACCGCGCGCACGGATTCGTTCCAGAGGGCGACGAATATCTCGAGGCCGGCATCCGCCACCAGGCGATGAAGCGCCGGCTCTAGAGCTCGTAGTGCAGGGTTTCGACTTCCGCGCCGTCGGGCGCGAAGCTGCGCTCCGCATAGCGCATGCGCTCGCCTTTCACCAGGATCGTGGAGCACCGGGTGCCATATTGCGGATTGAGAATGCGCGCGTTGTAGAGCAGGGCAAATAGCGACTCGACCGCGGGACCGCCTTCCAGCACGGCGGCGAAGGCTTTCTTGACGACGTCCACCTCGGGGGCGTCGAGCAAGGTATTGCCCAGACCGTAGATCCCGGGCTCCAGGCGCCGTGGATTGCCGTCCCGATTGGACATCCACCACAGCTCGTCGGCGTCCGCCGCGAGCAGGTTGAAGCCGCTATAGAGCTCTTTCTTCAATCCTGCCAGATACGCCCGTGGTTTCTCCCCGTTAGCGAGGAAGCGCGAAACCAGCGCGCCGCGCGATTCGATCGCGCGCGGCTCCGCGCCGCCGCGGTAATTGGTGACGGCGGCGAACTTGCCGCTGCGGGAGACGCCCATCCAGGTCCCGCGCGCCTCGAGGTCGCGCCCGGCGAGGATCTCCGGGTGGTCGTCCCAAAATGCCGCGCGCGCCGCGGGCCGCGCGTGAAACTCGTCGCGGTTGGCCGCGACGATCAGCGGGTACTCAGGATGAACGCGCCAAGCGGCCAATATCAGGCACATGGCGCTTTAGCTGCTGGTAAAGCTGGAACGCCTTCTCAGGCTTTTCTTTCTTGTGCACCACTGCACCGACCGCCTGGATCATCGCCACCGGGTCGTCGGACTGGAAGATGTTGCGTCCCATGTCGACCCCCGCCGCGCCCTGGTCCACCGCTTTGTAGGCCATGGTGAGCGCCTCGAGCTCGGGCAGCTTCTTGCCGCCGGCGATCACGATCGGCACCGGGCAGCCGGCGACCACGCGCTCGAAGCCTTCCTCGATGAAATAGCTCTTCACGTAATGCGCGCCGAGCTCGGCGGCGATGCGCGTGGCGAGGGCGAAGTAGCGCTCGTCGCGCTTCATCTCGGCGCCCACGCCGGTGACGGCCATGGTCGGGATGCCGTAGCGGTTGCCGGTGTCGATGAGCTGCACCAGGTTCCTGATCGACTGGTGCTCGTACTCGGCGCCGATGTAGATCTGGGTGGTGATGGCGCAGGCGTTCAGCCGGATCGCGTCCTCGATGTCGACCGCGATCAGCTCGCGCGACAGCTCGGTGAGGATGCTCTGGCCGCCGGAGCAGCGCAGGACGAGGGCATTGGTGGCCGAGGCCGGGATCACCGAGCGCAGCGCGCCGCGCGTGCACATCAGCACGTCGGCGTGCGGGATGAGCGGCACGATGCTGAGGTCGATGCGCTCGAGGCCGGTGGTCGGGCCCTGGAAGTAGCCGTGGTCGAAAGCGAGCATCACGGTCTTGCCC
>DASRIR010000317.1:0-2086 GCA_035649875.1 Burkholderiales bacterium
TGGTCGTCGTTGGAGGAGACGGCGACGATGGTGCAGCGGGCGCGGCCGTCGGCGCGCTCCATCTCGCGCAGGCGCCGCGCCGCCTCGTAGCCGTCCATCACCGGCATCTCGAGGTCGAGCAGCACGGCCTCGGGCCAGGCGCGCTTCGCCGCTTCCAGCGCGGCGCGGCCGTTGACCACGGTCTCGACCTCGAACGGCGGCGCCGGCAGCGAGCGCTTCAGCAGCGCGCGGTTGAATTCGTCGTCGTCGACCACCAGCACGCGCCGCGCCGCGGGCGGCGTCTCGGGCGCGCGCGCGAGCCGCGTCGCGAGGCTCAGGCGCACGGTCACGGTGGTGCCCTCGTCCTTCGAGCTGCGCAGATCGATCTCGCCTTGCTGCACGCGCGCCATCAGGCGCGCCGAGTACGCGCCGAGCCCGAGGCCGCCGCTCTTGCCGGCCGTGGCGTACTTCTGGAAGAAGCGCGGGCGCAGCTCGTCGGGCACGGCGCCGTCGTTGTGCACGTGGATCAAGAGGTCGCTGTCGTCGACGCGCAGAACGATGTCCACCACGCTGCCGTCGGGCGCGGCCTCGATCGCGTTCTTCACCAGGTTGGCGAGCATCGAGTAGCACAGCAGCTCCTCGCCGTAGGCCGTGCTCGCGGCGTCCGCGCGCACCTCGACCTTCACGCCCTTCGAAGCCGCCTGGCTCTCGAGGTCGGCGGCCACGCGGCGCGCCACCGCGGCGAGGTCGGTGGGCTGCGGCCGGAACTCGTACATGCCCTGCTCCATGCGGAACAGATCCAGCGACATGTTGACCATGTTGAGGATGCGGTAGCCGGCGCGCTCGATCGAGGTGAGCAGCTCGTCGTCCTCGGGCCCGAGCCGGCCGCCCTCGCGCAGCAGGCGCGTCATGGCGATCACGCTGTTGAGCGGCGTCTTCAGGTCGTGGCGCGACATGCGCTCGACCTCCTCGCGCAGCCGCACCGCCGAGCGCAGCGTCTCCTCCTGGTAGCGGCGCTCGCTGATGTCCTCGATCGAGCCGATGAAACGCGTCGCGAAGCCGTTGGCGTCGCGCACCGAGGCGCCCTCGCCCTCGATCCACACGTAGCTGCCGTCGGCGCGGCGCATGCGGTACTCGACGGTCTCGTGCAGGTCGTCCTCGCGGTCCTTGACGATGTGCCGGCGGAAGCGCTTGCGCACCTTGTCGCGGTCCTCCGGGTGGATCATCTCGAAGTAGTCCCAGCCGGAGGTGTCGGCGTCGGGCGGGTAGCGCAGGATCTCCTTGAAGCGCTGCGAGTACCACGCGGTGCGCTTGACGCCGTCCCAGTCGACGATGCCGAGGTGCGCGGCGCGCACCACCAGCGCCAGGCGGCGCTGCTCGGCCTCGAGCTTCTCCTCCACCGCGCGCCGCTCCGTGGTATCGACGCTCGCCACCAGCACGCCCATCGGCGCACCGGCCGCGTCGGCGATCACCGTGCGCTGGAGCATGAAGCGCTTGTCGCCGTAGGCGAAGTCCTCGAGCTCGGTCGGATTGCCCGGGCCGCGCGCGAGCGCCTCGCGGTCCTCGGCCGTCACCGCGTCGGCGTCCTCCTTGCTGGCGCGGTCGTACACCGTCCTGCCGATCACGTCCTCGCGCTTGGCGCCGACGAAGCGCTCCCACGCGCGGTTGACGAACACGTAGCGGCCCTGCAGGTCGCGCATCGCGAGCCCGATCGGCAGCGAGTCGAACACATCGGACGAAAAGCGAACCTGCTTGCGCAGCGCGTCGGCGGTGGCGCGGGCGGCGAACATGGAGCGCCGCGCCGCGATGACCGCGACGGCAAGAATCAGACCGAGGAGCGCGAACCCCCCGAGGATCGCAATTTCCATCCGGCGCAGTATAGTTGGGCATGGAAGAAGCGCTGCTCCTCGCCCGGGTCCAATTCGGGCTGAACATCGCTTTTCACATCCTTTTTCCAACTATTACGATCGGCCTCGCCTGGCTGCTGGTCGTATTCCGCATCCGCTACGAGCGCACGCGCGATCCGGCGTGGCTCGGCACCTACAAGCTCTGGGTCAAGGTGTTCGCGCTCACCTTCGCGATGGGCGTGGTGTCGGGCATCACCATG
>DASRIR010000318.1:0-2626 GCA_035649875.1 Burkholderiales bacterium
CTTTCTCGACCAGCGAGACAAAAGTAAGAGCCGCAAAGAACACCATCGCCCCTTGCGCGAAGTTGAACACCCCCGAGGCCTTGTAGATCAGCACGAAGCCGAGCGCGACCAGCGCGTACATCACGCCCGCGAGCAGCCCCCCGGCGAGCACCTCGATGAAGAAAACAATCTGCATTTCCATCTAGTGCGCCACCCCGAGGTAGGCGTCGATCACGGCCTGGTTGGTTTTGATCTGTTCAGGAACATCATCGGCAATCTTGCGGCCGTAGTCGAGCACCACCACCCGGTCGCTGATATCCATCACCACGCCCATGTCGTGCTCGATCAGCACGATGGTGGTGCCGTAATGGTCGTTGACGTCGAGCACGAAGCGGCACATGTCCTGCTTCTCCTCGAGGTTCATCCCCGCCATCGGCTCGTCGAGCAGCAGCACCTCGGGCTCGGCGGCGAGCGCACGCGCGAGCTCGACGCGCTTCTGCAGGCCGTAGGGCAGCCGCCCCACCGGGGTCTTGCGGATGTGCTGGATCTCGAGGAAGTCGATGATCTGCTCGGCGGCGCGGCGGTGCTCGATCTCCTCGCGCTGCGCCGGGCCGAGCCACGCCGCCTGCTGCAGGAAGTTGCAGCGCATCTTCAGGTTGCGCCCGGTCATGACGTTGTCGAGCACCGTCATGCCCTTGAACAGCGCGATGTTCTGGAAGGTGCGCGCGATGCCCAGGGCGGCGGCTTCGTGCGAATCCATGTCCTTGAAGATCCTGTCCTTGAAGCGGATCGTGCCTTGTTGCGGGTGGTAGACGCCGTTCAGCACGTTGAGCATCGAGCTCTTGCCGGCGCCGTTCGGCCCGATGATGGCGCGGATCTCGTGCTGCCTGACGTCGAACGACACCTCCTGCAGCGCGCGCACGCCGCCGAACGACAGCGAGACGTTCTCGACCGAAAGGATCATGCCGCCCGCTTGACCGCTTCGGGAGCCAGGGTCTTCGCGTCGCGGATCTTCAGGTCGGACGAGAACGTGCCGGTGCGGCCGTCCTCGTAGCGCACCCTGGCTTCCACGTGCACGGTTTGTTGATTCCGGTACAAGGCTTCGACCAGCGAGGCGTACTTCTCGCCGATGAAGCGCCGGCGCACCTTGCGCGTGCGGGTGAGCTCCTCGTCGTCGGCGTCGAGCTCCTTGTGCAGGATCAGGAAGCGGTGGATCTGCGACCCGGCGAGCTCGGGCTCGCGCGCCAGGTCGGCGTTGGCCTGCGCGATGCAATCGCCCACCAGCTGGTAGACCGCGTCCTGCTGCGCGAGGTCGGTATACCCGGAGTAGGCGAGGTTGCGCTTCTCCGCCCAGTTGGCGACCGCCTCCATGTCGATGTTGAGGAAGGCGCAGACCCGGTCGCGGTCGGCGCCGAACGCGACCGCTTCCTTGATGTAGGGGAAGAACTTGAGCTTGTTCTCGAGGTACTTGGGCGCGAACAGGGTGCCGTCGGACAGCTTGCCCACGTCTTTCGCCCGGTCGATGATCTTGAGGTGGCCGTCCTGGTCGACGTAGCCGGCGTCGCCGGTATGGAACCAGCCCTCGGCGTCCTTCGCTTCCGCGGTGGCCTGCGGGTTCTTGTAGTACTCCTTGAACAGCCCCGGCGAGCGGATCAGCAGCTCGCGCTGCGGCGTGAACCTGAGCTCGACCCCCGGCACCGCGGGGCCGACGCTGTCGGATTTCACCTGCCCGTCGGGCTGCACGCAGACGAATACGCTGGTTTCCGTCGAGCCGTAGAGCTGCTTCAGGTTGATGCCGAGCGAGCGATAGAAGGTAAACAGGTCCGGGCCGATCGCCTCGCCCCCGGTGTAGGCAATGCGCACCTTGCTCATGCCGAGCACGTTGCGCAGCGGGCCGTAGATCGCCAGGTCGCCGATGGCGTATTTGATTCTTTCCGCAAGACTCACTTCAAGGCCTTCGAGAATCTTGGTCCCTACCCGCTTGGCCACGCCCATGAAGTAACGGTACAGCCAGCGCTTGAAGGCGCCCGCGTCCTCCATGCGCACCGAGACCTGGGTCAGCAGCGCCTCGAAGATCCGCGGCGGCGCGAAGTAATAGGTCGGCGCGATCTCGCGCATGTCGCTCACCACGGTTTCCGCCGATTCCGGGCAGCAGATGCAGTAGCCCGCGACCAGCGGCTGCGCGTAGGAAAAGATGTTCTGCCCGATCCACGCCGGCGGCATGAAGGCGAGCACCACGTCGCGCTCGCTGAGGTTTTCGAGTTGCGCCACCACGCGCGAGCGGTCGATGAGCGCGTCGTGGGTGAGCACCACGCCCTTGGGCACGCCGGTGGTGCCGGACGTAAAGAACATCGCCGCCGTGTCCGTGCCCCGGCCCTTGCGTATTTCCTCGAGAACAAAATCAGAATCCTTCCTGAGCTCGAGGAGCTTTTCGTAAGCCATCAGCTGCGGCTGGTGGTAGCGGCGCATGCCGCGCGCGTCGTCGTAGAAGATGCGCTTCAGCGTGGGGCACTGCGGCAGGATCTCGAGCAGCTTGTCGACCTGCTCCTGGTCCTCCACCACCGCGAAGCGGATCTCGGCGTTCTGGATCGGGAACACCAGCTCGGCGGCCTGCGCGTCCTGGTAGAGCGGCACCGGGATGCCGCCG
>DASRIR010000319.1:0-7932 GCA_035649875.1 Burkholderiales bacterium
CGATCTTCTTCCCCGAGGAAGGCACGGATCTCGAGAAGGTGGCGATGAGGTTCCACGCGGTGCGCAACCATCCGAGCTTCAAGGTTCCCCTCACCGGCGCGAGGACCGCGGTGGCGGCGAATTTCATCACCAACGGCTCAGGCGGGCCGGCAGTCGGCGCGCCGTTCCACGAGCCCTGCATCGACGACACCGGCGTGCGCCTGAACACCGGCGTGGTCGGCACGTTCTTCAGCGGGGAGACGCTCACCGGCCTGGCCACACGCGGCTCGAGCGCTTTCAGCGCGCAGAACCCGCGCAAATACAAGGGCGCGAACATCCAGTTCGACGTGGTGCTGAACAAGACGGGCTACCACTACCCGCAGCAGCGGATCATCGCGCTGTGGGAGGACGCGGTGCCGGTGATCAACAAGCAGAAGCCGCCCGAGCCTCTCGTCATGCGCCTCAACACCTTCGACTGCGCGCTCTATTCGCACAGCAACCTCGTGCCGAAGGACTACGAGATCGACGACTACCAGGTGCGCACGCCGACCGACATCATCGGCCAGCACATCCACCTGCCGAAGTGGGACCTGACCACGACCGACGGCGCGGCCAACGGCTGGAACTACGAGGACGGCACGCTCTCGCCCGGCATGGTGGTCGAGCGCATCGAAGCCATCAACTGCTTCAACGGCTTCGCGGCCTCCTGCAAGCCCGGCGTGACCCCCGGCCCGGTGACCGGCGCGGCGAAGCTCGAGCCCAAGGCGCACCCGTTCTTCGGCCAGTTCGGCCGTCCGGACTGGGTCGGCGCCCGCACCACGATGCAGCGCTGGTTCGCCGATCCGGTGGTGAACACCGAGGGCGTGGACCGCGGCCTGGGCATCATCTTCACGCACGACCATTACGGGCCGTCGACGCATCAGCAGATCGGCCTGTACGCAACCGTGCTCACCGAGCCCGCGGGCTCGCGCTGGGTGCATAACGAGACCGGTGTGCAGCTCGGCGCCGGCCCGAACGGCGTCGGCGGCCGCGCCGACGGCGGCCCGACGTCGTGGCAGGCGGCGATCCTTCCGCCCACCGCGCCGATCGCGGGCAACACGGTGCAGTCGCACACGCTGGAGGCGTTCCGCGAGTTCTATCACGAGTATTCCGACTTCCAGCATGCGTACGAAGCAGGGGTGTACGTCGGCGCCGGCCAGGACGGCCGTCCGCTCGCGGGCACCGGCCAGGACCGGCCGCCGGTCGCGCTCAATGCCGGCAACCCGCAGTTCAACGGCAACATCGCCGATGCGTTCCGCTTCGCCATCAACCCGCCGAACCGCGGGCAGATCAATCCGGTGTTCCCGGATCTGGTGGTCGAGCGTAGAGGCGGTATTGCACCGGGCTGCCCGACGCGTCCGTGTCCGCAGGCGATCAGCGTCGAGGATCCGGGCGTGATGGTCACCAACTACCGGATGGAATCGGTGGGCCTGCGCGTGTTCGATCCGAACCGCAACGGTCCGGACGGCAAGCCGGGCATGCAAGCGGCGGGTCAGCGGGGCGATCTTGCCTTCGCGCTGCAGTCGCGCACCGACCGCGCCATCAACGCCCTCAACGTGCAGCCCACGGCCGCCACGGTCATCAACGGCACGCGCTTCCCGCCGCCGATCAACGCGGGTGGAGTCGTCGCCGGCGATCCGTTCACGCCGATGATGCGCACCTATCCGGGTGACCTCATCCGGGTGAAGATGCAGGCGGGCGCGCACGAGGAAGAGCACAACGCCTCGCTGCACGGCATGAAGTGGCTGCAGGGCGGCTCGGGTCACGGCACCTCGCCGAACTCGGGCTGGAGGAACTCGCAGGCGGCAGGCATCTCCGAGCAGTTCACGCTGACCACGCCGGTGATCCCGGTGGAGGACCAGCTGCCGCAGGCGCAGGTCGACTACCTGTACAGCATGGACTACAGCAACGACGGCTTCTGGAACGGCACCTGGGGCATCATCCGCTCGCACCAGAACCTCGCGGCCAACCTCGTCTCGCTGCCCAAGACGCAGGTGCCGGTGGTGTTCACGCCGGCGACCCAGGCTGGCTTCGTTGGCGTGTGCCCGGCCAATGCGCCGGTGCGCGGCTACGACATCAGCGCGGTGGAGGCGAACAAGGTGCTGCCGGCAAACGCGAACGTGGTGATTCAGGATCTGTTCCCGAACGGCCACGTCGGCGGGCGCCCGCAGGCGAACGGCGGCACGCTGGTCTACAACCATCGCACCACCACGGTTGGCGGCCAGACGGTTCCCGATCCGGACGGCGGCGGAACCATCGTCCTGCCGACGCACCAGGGTCCGCTGCACGACCCGACGGCGCTGCTCTACATGCGCACCTCGGATCTCGTACCCGATCCGAAGAATGCCGCCGAAACGACGGCGTGCAATGCAGGCGGCGTCAACAACCTCGACTGCCCGGTCCGGCTGCGCGACAACGCGCCGATCGAGCCGCTGGTGTTGCGTGCCGCTGCCGGGGACTGCATCACCGTCACCATGCGTAACCGGCTGACGGGAAACAACCCCGAGCTCGTGACCTTCACTACGCTGCAAGGCGTCGTGAAGCGCGACCGCTTCAACCCGGAAGGCTCCACCACGTTCCAGACCAACCTCGTCCAGACGTCCTCGTTCATCGGCCTGCATCCGCAGCTGGTGCAGTTCGACCCGACGCGGGCCGACGGCACGGTGGTCGGCCTGAACGACCGCGGCCTGAACAATGGCCTGGCGGGCGTCACGCCGCCGCGCGGTTCGGGTGGCGTTCCGGTCGAGGTCGTGCGCTGGTATGCGGGCGATCTCAAGCCGGTGAAGGTGGGCGGGCAGTACGAGCTCGTCGCAACCCCGATCGAGTTCGGCGGCGTGGGCCTCATGCCGGCGGACAAGGTCAAGCAGGGCATGAAGTCCCTGGTCGGCACGCTCGTAGTCGAGCGCCAGGGCGCCACCTGGCGCGAGGCGAGCACCAACCTCGATCACCAGGACGGCGCCGGTACTCGCGAGACGCGCGCGCAAGCCGATGTGTGCCCGGCCGGGCAGAACCCGTGCACGATGGCGGCGCCCGGAGCGCTACGCAGCCTCTCCGTGGTCATGACCAAGGCGAACACCCACTACTACCGCGACAGTTTTCCCGTCGAGCACATCAACGGCGAGGCGGTGGGCATTCCCGAGGACAGCCAGGAGTCGACCGGCATGTCGCTCAACTACGGTATCGAGCCGCTGTGGTTCCGCTTCGGGCTCGCGCCGCAGGCGCCGTTCGGCAACGTCGCCGGCGGCTTCGGTGGAGTGCCGAACTCGCACCAGTCGTACAGCAACATCCTCACCGGCGGGCAGGACCCGGTGACCCCGGTGCTGCAGGCGGTGGCCGGCAGGGAGGCGCGGATGCACTTCGTGGTTCCGTTCGGCACCAGCCGCGGCAGCACGATCAACGTCCACGGCCACGTGTACCAGCGGCAGCCGTACGTATGCGAAGGCTCGGCGCGCAATTCGCTGACCGGCGCATGCACCATGACCGAGGTCGGCTCGCGCAACATCGGCGTCAGCCCCTACGACTTTTATGAAGGGGCGAACGAGAGCAACACCCCTGCCGCGCACTTCACGTGGCAGATGCCGAGCGCAGGAGGCGGCAACGCCGTACCCGGCGACTACCTGTTCCGCGACAACGGCGGCTTCGGCAACACGAGCGGCCTGTGGGGCATCCTGCGGGTGCAGTAACGACGCCATGATTCGGGCGCGGCTCCCCACGAGGGGGTCGCGCTCGATGTTTTTTTGTGGGGGAAATCGTGGATAGAGCACTGAAGGTCGGCGCGGCTTGCGCGCTGGGAATGTGCGCCGCGGCGCTTGCCGGCGAGGCCGTGCAGCAGAAGCACGCGCGGGAAGGCGTGGTGATGGAATTCAGCGCCGCGCCGCTGCAGGGCAGGGTGCTGATGGAAGGCGAGCTCGCCGAGCTGCGCTTCAGGCTCACCGACGAGGCGAGCGGCCAGCCGCTGCGCGGCAGCGTGCCCGGCGCGTGGCTCGACATCGGCCAGGTGATCCAGGGGCAGGCAGGCGCCGAGGAGAAGTCCTGCAAGGACAAGGTCGCGCTCTACCTGCGCGGCATCGTCGGCATCCGGCCGATGATGGACCTGAACAGCTACTACGTCGTGGTGCTCAACCGCGATCCGAGCGTCTCCGTGGTCGATCCCAACGTATCGCTCGCCTCGGCCACCAGCACGCTGACCCGCATCGTCCTGCCGCGCCCGGGCGCCGACTGGGCTAAGAGCGCCGACGGCAAGCGCCTGTATGTCAGCATGCCCGCGGCCGGCCAGGTCGCGGTGATCGACACCGATACGTTCAAGCTGGTGACCAGCATCGACGCCGGCCGCAACCCGACGCGCGTGGCGGTGCAGCCCGACGGCAAGTACCTGTGGGTCGGCAACGACGTGCGCAGCGCCGATGCGGGTGGCGTCACGATCATCGATGCCGGAACGCTGAAGCCCGCCAAGAGCCTGCTCACGGGCGCGGGGCACCACCAGATCGCGTTCACCGGCGACAGCCGCTTCGCCTTCGTCACCAACCGCGACGCCGGCACGGTGAGCGTGATCGACGTGCGCGCGCTGAAGCTCGTGCGCCAGGTCGAGGTCGGCGGCCAGCCGCTCTCGGTCGCCTATTCGCCGCTCGCCAAACTGGCTTATGTCGCCGACGGCAAGGGCGCGGTCACGGTGCTCGGCAGCGACGACGCGAAGCCGGTGAAGCGCATCGCGCTCAAGGCCGGGCTCGGGCCGCTGCGCTTCACGCCCGACGGGCGCCACGCCATGGTCGTCAACACCCACGAAGACCTGGTGCACGTGATCGACGTCTCGAGCAACGAGCTGCTGCACGAGATCCCGGTGCAGGGCCAGCCGTTCCAGATCGTGTTCACGCGCGCCTTCGCCTACGTGCGCGCGCTCGCGAGCGAGCGCGTCACCATGATCAACCTGCTGTCGCTCGACCGCGGCGCGAAGCCGATCGTGCAGTCGTTCGCCGCCGGCTCGGTCGCGCCCAAGGCCGCGGGCGAGCTGCCGCTCGCCGACTCGATGGCGGCGGCGAACATCGACGCCGCGGTGCTGGTGGTCAATCCCGCCGACAACACGACGTACTACTACATGGAGGGCATGAACGCGCCGGCGAGCAATTACCAGAGCTACGGCGCGGCGGCGCGCGCGGTGACCGTGGTCGACCGCAGCCTGAAGGAGACCGAGCCCGGCGTGTACTCGTCGAAGCTGCGCATCCCGGTGGCGGGGCGCTACGACGTCGCGCTGATGGTGAACTCGCCGCGCATCATCGACTGCTTCTCGATCGAGGCGAAGGAGAACCCGGCGCTCGCCGCGGACAAGCAGCGCGTGGTCGCCGAATTCCTGGTCGCGAGCCGCGAAGTGGAGCTCGGCGCGAGCGTTCCGGTGCGCGTGCGGCTCTCGAACGCGAGCGGCAAGCCGCAGGCCGGTCTGACCGACGTACGGCTGCTCTCGTTCCTGGTGCCGGGACAGCGGCGCGAGGAGGTCCTCGCGCGCGAGGTCGAGCCCGGCGTGTACCAGGCGACGGTGCGGATCCCGGAGCACGGCGCCTATTCGATCCACGTGGCGTCGCAGAAGCTCGGGCAGGAGTACCGCGACCTCAGCTCGCTCGGACTGCGCACCGCTCGGCCCGACATCGAGGCCGAGATCCGGCGGCGCATGGTCGAGGCGAGGCCATGAAGGCCGCCGCGCTCGGCTGCCTGATCGCCGGGATTGCTTTCTCGCACGCCGTGCTCGCGCACGACGGGCATCGCCAGCACGAGGCGGCCGCGGCCCCCGCCCGGGTCGTGCTGCGCGACGTGCCGCTGGTCGACGCCTCCGGCAAGAGCGTGCGGCTCGCCAAGGACGTGATCGGCGAGCGCCTCGCGGTCGTGAACTTCATCTACACCACCTGCACCACGGTGTGCCCGGTCAGCTCGGCAACCTTCGCCCAGCTTCAGGGGAAAGTCGGGAGGGAGGTGGTGCTGATATCCATCAGCGTGGATCCGCTGCGCGACACGCCGCAGCGGCTGCGCGAGTATGCCGGCCGCTACCAGGCGCGCGACGGCTGGGTCTGGCTCACCGGCGCGAAGCCCGACGTCGACAGCGTGCTCAAGGGCTTCGGCGCCTATGCGGCGCGCGCCGAGGACCACCCGCCGATGGTCCTGGTCGGCGACGCGCGCGCGGGGAGCTGGACGCGCCTGTTCGGTTTTCCCACCGTCGATGAGCTGCTCGCGCGCATCGAGACGCTGCAGGCGGCGCGAAAGGAATAGGCATGTCCGGCTTACCCAAAGCAGTCCTCTTTGTCCTGGTTCTTGGATGTCTCTCGGGCACAGCCCCTGCGCAGCAGGCGAAGCTGTCGTCCGCCGAGCGCGAAGCGAAGGCGCGCGAATACTTCACCGATACCGTGCTGCGGACCGAGTCCAACCGCGCGATCCGGTTCTACAGCGATGCGCTCCAGGGCAAGGTGGTGCTGATCAACTTCGTGTTCACCCAGTGCAGCGACGCCTGCCCGCTCATCACCGCGCAGCTCGTGCAGGTGAAGAAGGAGCTGGGCGAAGCGTTCGGCCGCGACGTGCGCTTCGTGTCGATCAGCGTCGATCCGCAGAACGACCGGCCGCAGGACCTCGCGCGCTTCGCGCAGAAGTTCGATGCCGCGCATCCGGAGTGGTGGTTTCTCACCGGCGAGAAGGCGAGCGTCGACCGGGTGGTGCAGAAGCTCGGCGCGTTCACGCCCGAGCGCGAATCGCACCTGACGGCGATGATCATCGGCGCGACGAGTGCGGCGCGCTGGAAGAAAGTGCGGCCCGACGCGCCGCCCCGGATCATCGCCGAGGAGTTGCGCGTCCTCGTCGCCGCACAGGCCGAGGCGCGCAAGAGCGCGCAGTGGACGCGCTAAGGCTCGCCGCTTCCTGCCTCCTCTTCGGCGCGGCGCTCGGCGCGGCCGCGGAGCCGGCCGACGCCGGCCGCAGGCTCTACCTCGAAGGCGTCACGCCCTCCGGCGGCCCGCTGCGCGCGCTGGTGGGCGTCGGCAACGCGCCGATCGCCGGCCACGCGGTCGCCTGCGGCAACTGCCACGGCGTCGACGGCCGCGGCCGGCCCGAAGGCACGCTGTTCCCGTCCGACCTCACCTGGGAGGACCTGACAAAGCCCTACGGCCATTCGCGTGCGCTGCGGAAGCACCGCGCCTATACCGCGGCGAGCTTTGCCCGCGCGGTGAACGAGGGCGTCGATCCCGACGGCAACCGGCTCGACTGGGCGATGCCGCGGTTCGCGCTGTCGCGATCCGAGCTCGACGCCCTCGTCGCCCACCTCAAGCGGCTCGGCGCCGAGCGCGACCCCGGCATCGGCGAGGCGAGCCTGCGCATCGGCACGATTCTGCCGAACGGGAGCGCGGCGGCGCAGGCGGTGCGCGCCGCGCTCGAAGGCTTCGTGGAAAGCCTGAACCGCGCGGGCGGCATCCACCAGCGGCGCCTGGAGCTCGTGGCCGCGCACGACGACGCGCCGGTGTTCGCGCTGCTCAGTCTGCGCGAGGAGTTCGAAGCACGTGGTTTGCCCGCGGTCGCGGCTTTCGGCCGGCAGGAGGGCGGCACCGCCTTCTCCGTCTTTTCCAGCCCGGCGGCGCAGGCGGCGCTGCTCGTGGAGTTCGCCAATCGGCGCGGCAGCCTGCGGCCGGCGATCCTCGCGGCAGACGATCGCGCGCACCTTGGCGCCGCCGCGGCCGAGCAGTGCGCGAAGCGCGGCTGCGCCGACCCGGTGCGCATCGACTGGCGCGCGAACGAGCTCGACGCCGTCGGGGTCGTGCGCCGCCTGAAGCAGGCGCGCCGCGAGCAGATCTTCTTCTTCGGCGCCCAGGCGGAGCTGGCGCAGCTCCTCGACGCCGTGGCCAGGATGCCGGACGCCGGCTGGCAGCCGACCGTCTATCTCTCGGTTCC
>DASRIR010000320.1:0-2402 GCA_035649875.1 Burkholderiales bacterium
TTGTCACTGCAGATCACGTAGACCACGCCGCGACGGCGCACCACCTTGCAGTTCTTGCAGATCCGCTTCACCGAGGGTCGTACTTTCATGGTCGTCTCCGTCCGGGGGCGCGTTCAGCGCACCTGCCCGGGGCGGCCATAGCCGCGCAGGTTGGCTTTCTTCATCAGGCCCTCGTACTGGTGCGACATCAGGTGCGCCTGCAACTGGGCCATGAAATCCATGATCACCACCACGATGATCAGGAGCGAGGTGCCGCCGAAGTAGAACGGCACGCGGAACCGCGAAATCAGGAACTCGGGCAGCAGGCACACCAGGGCGACATACAACGAGCCCCACACCGTCAGACGGGTGAGCACCTTGTCGATGTATTCGGCCGTGTGCTGGCCAGGCCGGATCCCCGGGATAAACGCACCCGACTTCTTCAGGTTCTCCGCGGTCTCGCGCGAGTTGAACACGAGCGCCGTGTAGAAGAAGCAGAAGAAGATGATCAGCGTGCCGTACAGCACCATGTGCACGGGCTGGCCGACGCCCAGGCTCGCCGCGAAGCTCTGCAGCCAGGCCAGGTTGTCGTTCGTGCCGAACCAGCTCGCGATTGTCGCGGGGAAGAGCAGCAGGCTCGAGGCGAAGATCGGCGGGATCACGCCCGACATGTTGAGCTTGAACGGCAGGTGCGTGGTCGTGCCGGCCATCATCCGTCGACCCTGCTGGCGCTTGGCGTAGTTGACCGGAATCTTGCGCTGCGCGCGCTCTACGAAGACGACGAAGATGGTGACGCCGGCGACCATCATGATGAGCAGCAGCGCCAGCGCCGGATTGATCTCGCCGTTACGCACCAGCTCGAGGGTGCCGCCAATCGCCGCCGGCAGCCCGGCGACAATGCCTGCGAGGATGATCATCGAGATACCGTTGCCCAGACCACGCTCGGTGATCTGTTCACCCAGCCACATCAGGAACATGGTGCCCGCTGTCAGCGTGAGCGTCGCGATGAAGACGAACTGGACGCCCGGGTTGATCACCACGCCCTGGTTCTGGAACGCGACCGCCGCTCCCGCCGCCTGGAAGATCGCGAGCCCGACCGTGCCCATGCGCGTGTACTGCGTGAGCTTGCGCCTGCCCGCCTCGCCTTCTTTGCGCAGCGCCTGCAGCGTCGGCACTACGACCGCCATCATCTGCACGATGATCGACGCCGAGATGTACGGCATGACTCCGAGCGCCAGGATCGACAGCCGCTCGAGCGCGCCCCCCGAGAACATGTTGAACATGCTCAGGATCGTGCCCTGCTGGTCCTGGAACAGGCGCTTGAGGGCTTCCGGGTCGATGCCCGGCACCGGAATGAAGGTGCCGATGCGGTAGACGATCAGTCCGCCGAGGAGGAAGAAGAATCGTCTCCTCAACTCGGTGAACCGGCTCGCCTCGCCGAAGGCGGCGACCGGGTTGCTGCCGGGAGATTTCGCCACGCGCTGTCCTCTGTCCTAAGGCCGGCTCAGGCCGCCTCGACCTTGCCGCCCGCGGCTTCGATCGCTTCGCGCGCGCCCTTGGTGACGCCCACCCCGCGGATCGTCACTGCGACCTTGATTTCCCCGGAGCGCATGATCCGCGCGCGCTCGGCCCGCGCCGGAACGAGGTTCGCGCGCTTGAGCGAGGCGAGATCGATCACCCCACCCTCGATCCGGGCGAGCTCATTAAGGCGCACTTCCGCCACGAGCGGCGCGACCTTCGAGCGGAAGCCGACCTTCGGCAGCCGGCGCTGGATCGGCATCTGGCCGCCTTCGAAGCCGACCTTGTGGTAGCCGCCCTTGCGCGCGCGCTGGCCCTTGACACCACGGCCGCAGGTCTTGCCCTGGCCGGCCGAGGCGCCGCGCCCGACGCGCAGCCGCGGCTTGCGGCTGCCCGCGGCGGGGGAGATGTTGTTCAGTTTCATGACGCTTCCTCGACGCGGAACAAGTGCCGCGAGGCATCGAGCATGCCGCGCACCTCTGGCGTCACCCTGACCGTCACCGACTGGTGCATGCGACGCAGACCCAGCCCCTGCGCAGTGGCGCGGTGGCGCTGGAGCTGCCCGTGGACGCTCTTCACCAGCGTCACCTTGACGGACTTGGCCGTGCTGTCCTTGCTGCTGCTCATGGCCATCAACCCGCGATCTCGGCGAGACTCTTGCCGCGCTTCGCCGCGATCCGCTCCGGGGCGGGCGCGTGCATCAGGGCGTTCATCGTGGCGCGCACGACGTTGATCGGGTTGCGCGAGCCGTAGCTCTTGGCGAGCACGTTGCGCACGCCGGCGCACTCGAAGACAGCGCGCATGCTGCCGCCGGCGATCACGCCGGTGCCGTCCGCGGCGGGCTGCATGTAGACCTTCGAGGTGCCGTGCTTTCCGGTGACCGCGAAGTGCAAAGTCGAGTTGCG
>DASRIR010000321.1:0-22330 GCA_035649875.1 Burkholderiales bacterium
CGACGCCTACCAGCCGGGAATGGAGCTGCATGGCAAGTACACGCTCTTCGCCGAGGGATGCCGGGGCCAGCTCGGCCGCCAGCTCGAAGACAAGTTCAAGCTCAGAAAAACTCCCCAGGTGTACGGCATCGGTCTGAAGGAGCTGTGGGAAGTGAAGCCCGAGCGCCATCAACCGGGGCTTGTGATGCATACCGCGGGCTGGCCGCTCGATGCGGATACGTACGGCGGCTCATTCCTCTATCACCTCGAGGAGCGCCTGGTGGCGGTGGGCTTCGTCGTCGGCCTGGGCTACGCCAACCCCTATTTGTCGCCGTACGAGGAATTCCAGAGATTCAAGACCCACGCGGCGATCCGGATCTTTTTCGAGGGCGGCAAGCGCCTCGGCTACGGCGCGCGGGCAATCACCGCGGGCGGCCTGCAGTCGCTGCCCAAGCTCGTCTTTCCCGGCGGCGCGCTGATCGGCGACGAGGCCGGGTTCCTCAACGCCTCGCGCATCAAGGGCAGCCACTGCGCGATCAAGTCGGCGATGCTGGCCGCGGATGCGGCGCACGACGCGCTCGCCGCTGGGCGCGCGGGCGGCGAGCTCACCGCGTACCCGGATGCGTTTCGTTCGAGCTGGCTCCACGACGAGCTGCACCGCGCGCGCAACTTCAAGCCGTGGATGTCGAAGGGCCTCTATACCGGCACGCTCATGGTCGGCATCGACCAGGTGCTATTCCGCGGCAAGGCGCCCTGGACCTTGCACCATAAGGGAGCGGACCATGAGCAGACGCGGCCCGCGGGGCAGTTTTCCCCTATTTCGTATCCCAAGCCCGACGGCGTGCTGACGTTCGACCGCCTGTCCTCGGTGTTCGTCTCGAACACCAACCACAACGAGGACCAGCCGGGACATCTGACGTTGAAGGACCCCTCAATCCCGGTCAGGGTAAATCTCGCGCAATACGCGGGGCCGGAGCAGCGCTACTGTCCCGCCGGGGTCTACGAGTTCGTCGAGTCGCGGCTGCAGATCAACGCGCAGAACTGCGTGCACTGCAAGACCTGCGACATCAAGGATCCGCTGCAGAACATCGTCTGGGTCGCGCCCGAGGGCGGCGGCGGACCGAACTACACCAACATGTGAGGCTAGTGGAGCGCGCGGGCGAACGTGCGCCCGCTCAGCAGCTCTTCCGCCTCCGGCTCCTCGGCGAGCCATTGGGCGAGCGTGACCACGATCTCCTGGAACATCTGGCCGTACTGCTCGGTGCTCATCGCGTGCGAGATGCCGATGTCGCCGACGAACAGCGCGTCGTCCTCGTCGCGCGGGCAGTTGTCGGGCAGCTCGTCGAGGCTGCGCACCGAGAAGCCGCAGAGCGCGGGGTGGCGGTCAAATAGAGACTCGATCTGTTCCGGCAGCGTGCTCATCGCTAGTGCGTGGTGTGAAGCTCGCGCAGCAGCACGCTCGGGTCCACCGGCTTCACCAGGTGCTGGTCGAAACCCGCGGCGAGCGCACGCAGGCGGTCGCGCGGCTCGCCGTAACCGGTCACGGCGATGAGGCGCGCGTCGGTGGTCTCGCTCGACTGCCGCAGCACGCTGCCCACGACGTAGCCGTCGCTGTCCGGAAGGCCGATGTCGCACAGCACGATGTGCGGCTCGAGCCGGCGCGCGGCCTCGATGCCCTGCTGCGAGTTGCCGGCCACCACGACGCAATAGCCGCACAGGTCGAGGAGCGAGCGCAGCGTCTCCGCTGTGTCGCGATCGTCCTCGATCACCAATACGCGAAGCGCGGACGGATCCTTGGCGTTGCGTTGCATGCGGCGACTTTTCTCGAGTCCGGCTGCCGCGGTCTGAGCCCGAGACAGAGCAGGCAACCGGGGCAGCGTCTTGCCTCGTTGCGCGCTCGCTTCGGCGTTGGTTCGCGGCGTTCCATGTGCTCATGTTGAGCGCGCGACCGTTCGTTGCCTATCGCCAATGCCGCATTCGGGCGTCGAACGCGCATGAAACTGCCCGCCGGGTAAAACGACGGGCGTTTCCTTTCACCCTGTGCAGAACTTATCCACCGGTAAGGTCTGTGCCCCGCGCGTACAAACTTGCCTTGTCGAGTTCCGGCGACTCCCTTTGTACAGGGGGGCTTCCAAGGTTTACCGCTCGGGGCGGGTACCGGCGTGTAAGTCGCGCGCCGTGCCCGCTCCTTGCAGCACCCCGGCATGAACGACGAACAGGAAGACTTTGCCGCCAAGCTCACGCTGATCGAGTTCGAGGCGAAGCTGCTGCTGGAGGACCTGGAGCCGGGCGTGATGCGCGACCGGGTTCAGCATATCGCCACGGTCGCGCGCCTGCTGCGGCTTCGCCTCGACGTGGCTTCGACGGTCATTCTGCCCGCCCCGCCGCAGCGCAAGGACGCGGCGCCCTAGGCCGCGTTCAGCTTCTGGCGGAGTGACTTGCCCATGCCGGCCGACAGCATCGCGTCGATGTCCTCGGGCGGCACCGGCCGGCTCA
Source organism: Burkholderiales bacterium (assembly GCA_035649875.1). GTDB lineage: Bacteria > Pseudomonadota > Gammaproteobacteria > Burkholderiales > SG8-39 > SCGC-AG-212-J23. The sequence goes on from DASRIR010000321.1 coordinate 2,476, forward strand.
CGAAGTAGCCCTGGATCTGGTCGCAGCCCAGCTCGCGCAGCAGGCGCACCTGCTCGTCGTCCTCAACCCCCTCGGCCACCACGCGCAAGCCGAGCGTGTGCGCGAGCGAGACGATCATCGCGACGATGTTGCGCGGCACGCCGGCGTCGCGCATACGCACCACGAAGCTGCGGTCGATCTTCAGCGTGTCGACCGGAAGCCGCGCGAGATAGCTGAGCGAGCAGAAGCCGGTGCCAAAATCGTCGACCGAGACCTCGACCCCGGCGCGCCGCAGCGCCTGCAGCTTGCGCGTGCTCTCCTCGATGTCGTCGACCAGCACGCTCTCGGTGATCTCGATGTCGATGAGCGGCGCGACGCCGTCGAACTCCGAGATCGCGTCGAGCACCGAGTCGACGAAGTCCTTCTGCCTGAGCTGCAGCGCCGACACGTTCACCGAGGTCCGCGGCACGGTGAGCCCGAGGCTGCGCCAACGCCGGATGTCCTCCACCGTCTTGCGCAGCGCCCAGCGGCCGGCGGCGAGGATCATGCCGGTCTCTTCCAGCAGCGACACGAAGCGCGCCGGCGGCACCGCGCCGAGCTCGGGGTCGTTCCAGCGGATGAGCGCCTCGAGGCCGGCGACCTCGCCGCTGCCGACGTCGATTTTCGGCTGGTAGTGCAGCGCGAGGGTGCCGTCCTCGAGCGCGCGGCGCAGGCGATTCTCCATCGCGAGCGACTCGGCGACGCGCGCGTTCATCTCCGGCGCGTAGAAGAGGTAGCGGTTGCCCTGCTGCTTGGCCTTGATCAGCGCGGTCTCGGCGTTCGCGCAGAGCGCCTCGGTCGATTCGCCGTCGGCCGGGAACACCGCAATGCCGGCCTTGAGGCCCACGCGCAGCTCGACCCCCTCGATCACGATCGGCTCCGCCAGCGCTTCGTCGAGGCGCTCGAGGAACGTATAGGCGGTGTCGCCCGGCCGGTCGAACGGCGCCACCGCGACCGCGAAATGGTCGGCGCCGACGCGCGCCACCGTGTCCTGCTCGCGCGCCGCCTGGCGCAGGCGCGTGCCGACCTCGCGCAGCAGGTCGTCGCCGGCCTTGCGCCCGAAGGTCTCGTTCACCATCCGGAAGCGCTCGATGTCGACGAAGATCGCCGCCGCGAAGCGCTTCTCGCGCCGCGCGGCGTTCAGCGCCTGCATCAGCCGGTCGGTAAACAGGCTCCGGTTCGGCAGATCGGTGAGCGAGTCGTGGTAAGCCAGGTAGTCCATGCGCGCTTTCTGCGCGAGGTGGCGCAGCGCGAAGGCGATGTCGCCCGCGAGCTCGTGCAGCAGGCTCATCTCCTCCTCGTCGAAGAAATCGCGGCTGCGCGCGTAAAGCAGCAGGATGCCGGCGGTCTCGCCGCCTGCAAGCAGCGGCAGCGCGACGAACGAGCCGCTTTGCGAGTCGTTCCAAATGAGCGAGCGGGTGCCGAGCTTCAGGCGCACGAACTCGCGCTCCGCGCTGCCCTCGCCCGCGGCCGCCACCTGGCGCACCGGCTGGCCGAGCGGGTCGGCGAGCCCGATGGCCGCGAGCCGGAAGCCGCCCTTCTCCACCGCGATGCGGCAGGCTTCGTCGAGCAGCGCCTGCCGGTCGGCCGCCCGGACGATCAGCGCATTCACGGCGCTCAGCACCTCGAGCGTGCGGTTCAGGCGCTCGATGCGCCGCTGCTGGATTTCCAGCGCGCCGGTCTTCTCGAGCAGCTGGTCGACCATCACCCGCAGGTGCTCCTGGTCGAGGTCGCCCGCGATCTGCGGCGGCGCCTCGTTGCGCGCAGCGAGCGCCGCGTCCACCTCGCGCAGGATCTCGGCGTTCTGCGACGGCTTGAGCAGCACGCGCGACACGCCGTGGGCCTGGGCGAGCGCCTGGGCGTCCTGGCCGCCGAAGTAGGCGGTGTAGAACATGAGTGCGGCGCTGGCGGTCGCCGGGTCCGCCTTCAGCCGGCGCGCGAGCTCGTAGCCGTCCATCATCGGCATCAGCACGTCGGAAATCACCAGCTCCGGGCGCGCCTCGCGCGCGCGCGCAAGCGCTTCGCGGCCGTCCACGGCGCGCACCACGCTATGCCCGGCAGTTTCGAGCAGCGCGGCGAGCGCCTCGCGGTTGGCGCGGTTGTCGTCGGCGACGAGGATCGTGGCCATCGTGGAATGGACAATCTACGCGCAACGTCGTGCCCGCGCCTGCCGCTCGGAGCGAAGGTTGTCGTAGCAAATTCTGGAAATGATTTGTCACGATCTGGCGACAAGGGGGTCCATTGAAATAATTGCATCTGTAGCGGAATGCGCGACAGAGCTAGAATGAGCGGCATGGGGGGTTTTTCGCAGTTCTATCCGTTTTATCTCTCCCAGCACGCGGACCGCACGTGCCGCCGGTTGCATTTCGCCGGCACCACGCTGGGCCTGGTTGCCGTGTTGCACGCGTTCGCGACGCTGAATTTCTGGTGGTTGCTCGCGGGCTTGGGCGCAGGCTACGCCTTCGCGTGGGTCGGCCATTTCTTTTTCGAGCGCAACCGTCCCGCCACGTTTAGCCACCCGGTCTACAGCTTCATCGGCGACTGGGTGATGTGGAAGGACATGCTGACCGGGAGGATCCCGTTTTGAACGGCGCGTCGAGCCCGTTTGCGTTTTGGAGCTCGGCCGCGCCGTGGCTCGCGCTGCTCGCGTTCGGCCTGACGATCGCGCTGCTGCATACGCGCCCGAACGAGCGCACGACCTTCCTCAACACGCTTTGGCTGTTCCTGGTGGGGCTCGCCGGCGAGGCCGCGGCGTCGCTCATCTGGTCGCTCAACTTCGTCGAAGCCGCGGGCACCGTGCACGCCATCTTCCGCTTCGTTTCGGCGATCGCGCTCATCCGCCTGGGCGGCTTCGCGGCCTTCCGGTTGCTGCTTCCGCTCGTCGGCAGCCGCCCGCCGCGCATCGCCGAGGACCTCGCCATCGTCGGCGTGTACGTGATCTACGGCTTCGTGCAGCTGCGCGGCGCGGGACTGGATCTCTCGAGCCTGGTCACCACCTCGGCGATCCTCACGGCGGTGATTGCCTTCGCCATGCAGGACACGCTGGGCAACGTGCTCGCCGGCGTCGCGGTACAGCTCGACAACTCGGTGCGCATCGGCGACTGGATCCGCGTCGATACCGTGAGCGGCCGGGTCCGAGACATCCGCTGGCGCTCCACGCTGATCGAGACCCGCAACTGGGAAACGATCGTGATCCCCAACAGCATGCTGATGAAGGCGCGCGTCGAGCTCCTCGGCCAGCGCGACGGCGCTCCGCTGCAATGGCGCCGCATCCTCGACTTCATGGTCGACCCGGGCGTGCCGCCCGCGCGCGTGATCGCGATCATCGACGACGAGATGCGCGAGCTCTCGATCCCGAATGTGGCGCGCAACCCGTCGCCGAGCTGCGTGCTGAAGCGCTTCGACGAGGGCAACCTCTGCTACCAGCTGCGCTACCACCTCACCGACATCCTGGAAGACGATCTGACCGATTCCATGGTGCGGGTGCACCTCTTCGCCTCGCTGCAGCGCGCTGGAATCCGCGTGGCCGAGCCGCAACGCACCGTGCACGCGGTGCAGCGCGACCAAGCGCACGCCGAGACCGTGCGGCGGCGCGAGCTCACGCGCCGACTGCAGGCGCTTGCCAGCGTGCCGCCCTTTGCCAAGCTGCCGGAAGAGACCCGCGCCGACATCGCCGAGCGCCTGCAGTACGCGCCCTTCGCGCGCGGCGACATCATCACCAAGCAGGGCAACACGGCGCACTGGCTCTATATCCTCGCGTACGGCGAGGCTGAGGTCCTCTACGAGCCGCAAGGCGGCATGGCGCACGTCATCGGCACGCTGCATCCCGGACAGTTCTTCGGCGAGATGGCGCTCATCACGGGCGACGCGCGCGCCGCGACCGTGGTCGCCAAGACCGACGTCGAGTGCTACCGCCTCGACCGCGCGTCGTTCCAGGAGCTGCTGCTCGGCCGGCCCGAGATCGCGGAGGAGATCAAGCGCGTCATGGGTGGCCGGCGCGGCGACCTCGACAGCGCGCGCCAGGCCTTTACCGACGCGCCGCCGGTGGCCGAAGCCGAGGTGCGCCTCGTCAGCCGGATCCGCCGATTCCTCGGCATGCGCCAATAGAGGACTTCACCGAGGCGTTCGAGCCCATCGTGGGCACCTCGGTGACGTTGCGCGCGCTGCGCCCCGAGGACCGCGACATCGAAGCCGCATTCGTCTCCGGGCTCTCGCCCGACTCGCGCTACAACCGCCTGCTCGGCGGCGCGATCACGATCACGCACGAATACATCGAGCGGCTGGTGAACGTCGATTACTCGCGCGACATGGCCCTGGCCGCGACCGCGATGCTCGGCGCGGAGACGCTGATCGGCGTCGCGCGCTATGTCCTTGACGCGGACGACGAGTCCGCCGAGTTCGCCATCGTGGTGGCCGATGCCTGGCAGGGCCGCGGCATCGGCAAGCGGCTGCTCGCGAAGCTCATCGAGCTCGCGCGCCGCCGCGGCGTGAAGCGGCTCTACGGCGACATCCTCGGCATGAACCGGCCGATGCTCGAGTTCGTGCGCAAGCTCGGCTTCACCCTCACCCGCCACGAGGATCCCTCGCTCACGCGGGCCACGCTCGAGCTGCGCGCTTCATAGAGAGGAAAGCATGAGCGGCATCAATCTGCTTGCGGTCGTCGTGGCCGCGGCGTCGAGCTTCATGCTCGGCGGACTGTGGTACTCGCCGAAGCTTTTCGGCGACGCCTGGAATCGCGAGAACGGCGCCAATCCGAAAGCGCCGGGGGGCGGTCACCCGGCGCGCGTGTTCGGGATCGCCTTCGCGTTCTCGCTTCTGGCCGCGCTCGCCTTCGCCTGGCTGCTCGGCCCCAATCCGCCGCTCCAGCACGCAGTGCTGATGGGGCTGGTGGCGGGCATAGGCTTCGTCGCGGCGAGCTTCGGCATCAACTACCAGTTCGCCAACCGCTCCGCTCTGCTCTGGGCCATCGACGGCGGCTACCACACCGCCCAGTTCGTCCTGTTCGGCCTGATTCTGGGCCTCTGGCATTAGGGAAAGGCCTGAAGAAGTCGTCCCCGCGAAGGCGGGGACCCGTTACTGCTTTTTTGAGTCAACGCGGGTCGCTCGAGCGCTTGCTCGCCGCGTGAAATGCCAGTGGTCTACAGAGGCCTTCTGATTTTGTAAACGGGGTCCCCGCCTTCGCGGGGACGACGATTTCAGAGCTTCTAGGCGGCCAGGAACTGCTCCTCCGAGAGCGCCATCACGCCCGCCGCACCGTTCACCACGGTGTTGCGCAGCGCGGGCGCCTGCACCAGGACGTGGTCGGCGTAAAAGCGCGCGGTCGCGATTTTCGCCTTTTTGAAATCCTCATCTCCCCCCGGCTTCGCAGCGGCGAGCGCGGCGCGCGCCATCTGCCAGCCGCCGGCGACGATGCCCATCAGCTTGAGGAACGGCACGGCGCCCGCGAGCTGAGCGCGGGGATCCTTGGCCTGGACGATGAACTCGACGCAGTCCTCCACGGCCTTCAGGCCCTCCGTCAATGCCTTGCGGATTTCAGGATGTCCGCCGAGCTGACCGTCGAGCTTCCTGACCTCGCCGATCCAAGCCTTGGCGGTCGCGCCGCCCTCGCGCGCGATCTTGCGGCCGACGAGGTCCATCGCCTGGATGCCCGTGGTGCCTTCATAGATGGTGGTGATGCGCGCGTCGCGCAGGTATTGCGCGGCGCCGGTCTCCTCGACGAAGCCCATGCCGCCGTGCACCTGCACGCCGAGCGAGGCAACCTCGATGCCGGTCTCGGTGCACCAGCCCTTGACCACGGGAATCATGAGATCGACGAAGGCCTGGTGCTTCTTGTCGCCCGTCTTGTGCGCGACGTCCATCGCCGCCGCGACCACGTAGGCGAGCGCGCGCATCGCCTCGGTCTGCGACTTCATCAGCATCAGCATCCGGCGCACGTCGGGGTGGCGGATGATCGGCACGGTTTTCGCGCCCTCGACCAGGTCCCTGCCCTGCATGCGCTCCTTCGCGTACGCGAGCGCGCGCTGGAACGCCCGCTCGGAGATCGAGACGCCCTCCAGGCCGACGCTGAAGCGCGCCGCGTTCATCATGATGAACATGTACGAAAGGCCCTTGTTCTCCTCGCCGACCAGGTAGCCGACCGCGTCCTCGAACACCATCACCGCGGTCGGGCTGGCATGGATGCCGAGCTTGTGCTCGATCGAGGCGCAGCGCGCGCTGTTGCGCTCGCCGAGCGAGCCGTCGGGCTTCACCAGGAACTTGGGCACGAGGAAAAGCGAGATGCCCTTCACGCCTTCGGGCGCGTCGGGAGTGCGCGCGAGCACCAGGTGCACGATGTTCTGCGACAGGTCGTGCTCGCCGTAGGTGATGAAGATCTTCTGGCCCGAGATCCGGTAGTGGTCGCCCTGCCGAACGGCGCGCGTGCGCACCAGGGCGAGGTCGGACCCGGCCTGCGGCTCGGTGAGGTTCATGGTGCCGGTCCACGAACCCTCGATCATCTTGCCGAGGTAGGTGTCCTTCAGCGCCCCGGAGCCGCAGAGCTCCAGCGCGTGGATCGCGCCCTGGGTCAGCAGCGGGCAGAGCGAGAACGACATGTTGGACGAGGTCAGCATCTCCTCGACCGCGGTCGCGACGAGCTTGGGCAGCCCCTGCCCGCCCCATTCCGCGGGAAACGGCAGCGCACCCCAGCCGCCGGCGACATACTGCTCGTAAGCCTGCTTGAAGCCTTTGGGCGTGGTGACCTTTCCGTCGTTCCAAACCGAGCCTTCACGGTCTCCGGAATAATTAATTGGATCAAGCACCTCCGAAGCGAACTTCGAGGCTTCCTCGAGGATAGCGTCGACCGTGTCCGGGTTCGCGTCCTGGTAGTCGGGCAGCTTCGCAACCTCGGCCAAGCCGGCGAGCTCGTGCAGCACGAAGCGCATGTCCTTCAGGGGCGCCTGATAGCTCATTTCTTGAGCTCCTCAACGAGCGAGGGCACTAGCTGGAAAAGATCTCCCACCACGCCGAAATCGGCGACCTGGAAGATCGGGGCCTCCTCGTCCTTGTTGATCGCGACGATGACCCGGCTGTCCTTCATGCCGGCGAGGTGCTGGATCGCGCCGGAGATGCCGACCGCGACGTAGAGGTCGGGCGCGACGATCTTGCCGGTCTGGCCGACCTGCCAGTCGTTCGGCACGAATCCCGCGTCGACCGCGGCGCGCGAAGCGCCCATGGCCGCGCCGAGCTTGTCGGCGAGCGGCTCCAGCACCTTGGTGAAGTTCTCGCCCGAGCCCATGCCGCGGCCGCCGGAAACGATGATCTTAGCCGCGGTCAGCTCGGGCCTTTCCGACTTCGACACTTCGCGGTTCACGAACGCCGACAACCCGGAGTCTGCTGGAGCGGAAACACTTTCAACCTGGGCGGAACCCCCGGCCGCGGCGACTGCGTCGAAAGCGGTGGTGCGCACCGTAATGATCTTGATCGCGTCCTTGGATTTCACGGTGGCGAGCGCGTTGCCGGCGTAGATCGGCCGCACGAAGGTGTCCGCGCTTTCGACCCCGGAGATGTCCGAGATCTGCTGCACGTCGAGCAGCGCGGCCGCGCGCGGCATGACGTTCTTGCCGTTGGAGGTCGCCGGCGCCAGCACGTGAGAATAGGTTTTTGCAAGAGAAACAATCAACGAGGCGACGTTCTCCGCGAGAAACTCGGCGAGATGCGGCGCGTCCGCGTGCAGCACTTTCTTCACGCCGGAGATCTGCGCGGCAGCCTTGGCCGCATCCCCGGCCTGATGGCCGGCGACCAGCACGTGGACCTCCGGGCCTAGCTTCTGCGCCGCGGCCACGGTATTCAGAGTGGCCTTCTTGACGGTCTTGTTATCGTGCTCCGCGACGACGAGGACGGCCATCTCAAATGACCTTCGCTTCGTTGCGCAACTTTTCGACCAGTGCCTTGACGTCCGCCACCTTCATCCCGGCTTTGCGTTTGCCCGGCTCGACCACCTTCAGGGTTTGAAGCCGCGGCGAAACATCGACGCCCAGCGCCTCGGGCTTCAGGTTCTCGAGAGTCTTCTTCTTCGCCTTCATGATGTTCGGCAGGGTGACGTAGCGCGGCTCGTTCAGCCGCAGGTCGGTGGTGATGACGGCCGGCAGCCTGATCGACACGGTCTCGAGGCCCCCGTCCACCTCGCGGGTCACCTGCGCCTTTTCGCCCTCGAGCTTGAGTTTCGAAGCGAAGGTCGCCTGCGACCAGCCGAGGAGCGCGGCGAGCATCTGCCCGGTCTGGTTGGAATCGTCGTCGATCGCCTGTTTGCCCATGATCACGATCTTCGGGCTCTCCTTCTGGCAGACGGCCTTCAGGAGCTTCGCAACCGCCAGCGGCTGCAGCTCGGCGGCGGTTTCGACCAGGATGGCGCGGTCGGCGCCGATGGCGAGCGCGGTGCGCAGGGTCTCCTGGCAGGCCTGCGGCCCGCACGAGACCACCACCAGCTCGGTGCCGACCCCGGCCTCCTTGAGCCGCACCGCCTCTTCGACCGCGATCTCGTCGAACGGATTCATCGACATCTTGACGTTCGCGGTTTCCACGCCGCTGCCGTCGGCCTTGACGCGCACTTTGACGTTGAAATCGACGACGCGCTTGACCGCAACGAGGATTTTCATGGAGCCAATTATAGTTGCTACTCCATGTAGTCCGTGATGTTCTCCCAGCGGCCGTTGCGAATCTGCGCAAGGCGCGTCGCGCGCGAGCCGAGGTGGTCGCTCTTCGAGAACTTGAAGCGCGGGCTGCCGAGGAAGTCGGGCTCGCGCACGAGCGTTTCAAGCGCTTCGGCGAAGCTGTCCGCGGTGAGATTCGGGCCCGCTTTCCGCGCCGCCATGACGAAGAGATCGGCCTGCCCGTACCCCATCGCCGTGTAGGCGTTGGGATCGGTGTTGAACTTCTGCTTGTAGGCGGCGATCCAGGCGTTGAGCTTGGCGTTCGACGGGTCGGGATACGGATGCGGCGTGAGCGGCGTGCCATATAGGCCCTCGGTCGCCTTGCCGCCGAGAGCGGGCACCTGGGCGCTATAGCCCGCGGCCTGCACCAGCATCGGCACGTCCCAGCCGGTCTTGCGCGCCTCGGCCATCACGCCGACGGTCTCGCGCAACACCGTGCCGAGGATGACGAAGTCGCAGCCGCCACCCTTGAGCGTCGCCACCTGGGAGGAGAAGTCGGTCGCGCCGCGCTTGTAGGTCGCCTTGCCGCACATCGGCATCTTCAGCGACTTCAGCGCCGATTCGGCGCCGGCCAGCACGTCGTGGCCGAAGTCGTCGTCCTGGTAGAGGATGCCGACCTTCTTGTAGCCGTGCTGTTTGATGAGCGACGGCGCCGCCTTCTCGATCTGGATCGCGTAGGAAGGCAGGTTCTGGAACTTGTACTTGTGGAGCGGCTCGTAGGCGGACGGATGGGCAGCCGCCGGGAAGAGATGCAGTACCTTGCGCTCGAGGAAGAGCGGCATGGTCGCGAGCATCACCGGCGAGCCCAGGTTGCTCACGGCAGCGAACACCTTGTCGCGCTGGACGAGCTTCTGCGCCGCGAGCACCCCCTTCTTCGGGTCGTAGCCCGAGTCCTCCGCCACGAGCCTGATCTTGCGGCCATGGATTCCGCCCTCGGCGTTCACCTCGTCGAAGCGCATCTGCAGACTGTTGCGGAAGTGCGTGCCGAGCGCCGCGAGCGGCCCGGACAGGTCCTGGATCGTGCCGACCACGATCTCGTCCTTCGTTACTCCTTGGGTCTGCGCCGCGACGGCGAGCGGCGCGAGGGTCATCAGCAGCAATGCTAAGCGTTTCATGCGGCCTCCTTTTGGTACATCGACTCGATCAGCGGGCGGTACTTCTCGTTCACGAGCTTGCGCTTGAGCTTCATCGTGGGCGTGAGCTCCTCGTCCTCGGCGGTGAGCTTCTGCTCGATCAGGCTGAAGCGCTTGATCTGCTCCACGCGCGCGAAGCCGGCGTTCACCTTGTCGACTTCGGCCTGGATCAGCTCGCGGATCGCTTGTGCGCGGCAGAGGCTCGCGAAGTTGGTGAACGGGATGTCGTGGTCCTGCGCGTACTTCTCGACGTTGTCGTGGTCGATCATCACCAGGCAGGTGAGGTACGGGCGGCGGTCGCCGACCACGATCGCGTCGGTGATGTACGGGGAGAACTTGAGCTGGTTCTCGAACTCCGAGGGCGTGATGTTCTTGCCGCCGGCGGTGATGATGATGTCCTTCAGGCGGTCGGTAATGCGGAGGTACCCGTCCTCGTCGAAGTTGCCGACGTCGCCGGTGTGCAGCCAGCCGTCGACCACGGTCTCGGCGGTCTTCTCCGGCAGGTTGAGGTAGCCCATGAACACGTGCTCGCCGCGCACCAGGATCTCGCCCTGGGTGGAGATCGCGACCTCGCCGTAGGGACCCGCGACGCCGACGGTGCCGGGCTTCGAGCGCCCGATCGGGTTCACGGTGATCGCGCCCGTTGCCTCGGTCATGCCGTAGAGCTCGATCACCTCGATGCCGAGCGCCATGTACCAACGGATGAGGTCCGGCGAGATCGGCGCCGCGCCGGTGGCGATCCAGCGGCAGCGGTGGATGCCGATGCTCTTGCGGATGTTGGCGAGTACGAGTGTCCGGGCCAGCCAGAAGGCTGCCCGCAAGGGAAACGAGATCTGCTTGCCGGCGAGGCGCCGCTCGACCACACCCTCTCCGATGCCGATGGCAACCCCATAGGCGCGACGCTCGAACGCGGTGGCGTTTTTCAACCGGATCATGACCTCGGAGTAGAACTTCTCCCAGATGCGCGGCACGGCGAGGAAGCCGGTCGGCGCGATCTCGCGCACGTTCTCGGGCACGCACTCCGGCTTCTCGACGAAGTTCATGACCCCGCCCGAATACATCGCGAGATAAGCGCCGCCGATGCGTTCGGCGACGTGGCACAGGGGCAGGAAGCACATGCGCTCGCCGCCCTCGCCGCTCGGCAGGGTGATCGCGTTGCCGCGCGTGGCGTGCATCACGTTGGCGTGCGAAAGCATCGCCCCCTTGGGCTTTCCGGTCGTGCCCGAGGTATAGATGAGGATCGCCAGGTCCTCGGGACGGCGGCCGCGCAGGCACGCCTGCCACGCCTCGGGGTAATCGCGGTGGTGCTCGAAACCGAGCCGCCGCAGCTCCTCGAGGCTCGTTACCATCGGGTCGCTGAAGCCGCGCAGCCCCTCCATGTCGAAGACGATGATCGTTCTCAGCTCGGGCAGGCGCTCGCGTACCGCGAGCACCTTGTCGAGCTGCTCCTCGTCCTCGACGAAGACGTAGGCCGAGCCCGAGTCGGCGAGCAGGTACTCGACCTGGGCGGCCGAGTCGGTCGGATAGATGCCGGAGCACACGCCGCCCGCGCCGAGCACGCCCATGTCGGCGTACACCCACGCGCAGTTCGTGTTCGAAAGGATCGACGCCGTCTCGCCCGGCGCAAAGCCGAGGCGTACCAGTCCCAACCCGATCTCACGCGCGGTGTTTCCGAAGTCTTTCCAGGAAACCGACCGCCAGATACCGAGCTCCTTTTGCCGCAGCGCGGTCTTGTCGCCGCGCGTGGTCACCGCTTGCCAGAACATCGCCGGGATGGTGTCTATCTCCATGTCTTCTTCCTCTTCCAGCGCCGTTCCCCGCGCACGCCGGCGGCATGCATGCCGAGGTAAAACTCCTTGATGTCGTCCTTCTGCATCAGGCGCTCGCAGCTGTCCTCCATCACCACGCGGCCGACCTCGAGGATGTAACCGAAGTGCGCGTGGGAGAGCGCCATGGCGGCGTTCTGCTCGACCACCACGATCGAGAGCGCACGCTCGCGGTTGATGCGCGTGATGATTTCGAAGATGTCCTTCGTGAGCTTGGGCGAGAGCCCCAGGCTCGGCTCGTCGAGCAGGAGCAGCTTCGGCCGGCCCATGAGGGCGCGGCTGATGGCGAGCATCTGCTGCTGGCCGCCGGAGAGCGAGCCGGCCGCCTGGCGCGCGCGCTCGCGCAGGATCGGGAAATACGCGTACGCCTGCTCCAGGTCCTCGGCGATGCCGGCGCGATCCTGGCGTGTAAACGCGCCCATCATCAGGTTGTCGTGCACGCCCAAGAGCGGGAACACCTCGCGGCCTTCGGGCACATGACAGATCCCGCGCCGCACGATCGCGTCGGGCTCGAGACCCTGAATCGGCTCGCCCTCGAGCTCGATCGTTCCCTTGGTCGGGTCGAGGATGCCCGAGATGGTCTTCATGATCGTGGTCTTGCCGGCGCCGTTCGCACCGAGCACGGTGACGATCGCCCCGCGCGGCACCGAGAGCGACACACCGCGGATCGCGGTGATCGGCCCGTAGGCTGCTTCTACGTTTTTCAACTGGAGAATCGATTCAGGCGCCAAGGTAGGCCTCGATCACTTCCGGATGGCCCTGCACCTCGGCGGGCGTGCCGCTCGCAATGACCTTCCCGTAATTCAGCGCGAGCACACGGTCAGACACGCGCCCCACCAGGCTCATGTCGTGCTCGATCATCAGGACGGTGATGCCGAGCTCTTCCTTGATGTCGCGGATCCACCAGACCATGTCGTCGGTTTCCTCCGTGTTGAGGCCGGATGAAGGCTCATCCAGCAGCAGGAGCTTCGGCCGCACGGCGAGCGCGCGGGCGAGCTCGACCACCTTGCGCACGCCGTACGGCAGGCCGGCGACCCGCGCTTCGCGGTAGTGCGCGAGATCGAGGAGATCGATCACCTTCTCCACCGCCTCGCGGTCGGCAAGCTCGGCTTCTCTGACCTTTGGGAGAAAGAAAAGCTCGGCGAGCAACCCCGTCGCACGGTGGCAATGCCGGCCGATCAGGAGGTTGTCGAGCACGGTGGCGTGCTCGAAGAGCTCGATGTTCTGGAACGTGCGCGCGATCCCGAGGCCCGCCACCCGGTGCGGGGCCACGCGCTCGAGCGCGGTGTCGCCGAAGAGCATCCGGCCGCTCGTCGGCGGGTAGATCCGGCTGATCAGGTTGAACACCGTGGTCTTGCCCGCCCCGTTCGGGCCGATGATGGTGAACACCTCGCCCTCGCTCACCTCGAAGCCGACGCCGTCCACCGCCTTCACGCCGCCGAAGGCGATCGAGAGGTTCTCGACCCGGAGCAGGCTCATCGCAGGCGCTCCGACTTCATGAAGGTCTTCTGGCGGCGGAACGAGTCCTTCTTGTAGAGCGGGAAGGTCTCGAGGTAGTAGCGCACCTTGAGCCAGCGGCCGTAGATGCCGAGCGGCTCGAACAGGATGACCAGCACCATGATCAAGCCGAACACCGTCGGCTCGAGGCCGGTCTGGTGCCCTATCGCCGCGGGCAGGTGATCTTTCATGACTGCGATCAATTGGGGAAGCGCTATGAGAAACACCGCCCCGTAGACCGCCCCGTGCAGCGAGCCGATGCCGCCGATGAAGATCATCATCGCGAGCTCGATCGAGAGCAGGATGCCGAACTGCTCCGGGCTGATGAACACCAGCTTGTGCGCGTAGAGCGCGCCGGCGATGCCGGTGAGCGCCGCCGAGAGCGCGAACGCGGTCGTCTTGGTGCGCGCGAGGTGGATCCCCATGCTCTGCGCCGAGATCTCGGAGTCGCGGATCGCGACGAAGGCCCGGCCGGTAGGCGCGCGCAGCAGGTTCAGAATTGCAAGGATCGAGATCAAAAGCATCCCCAGCGTGAGGTAATAGAGCTTCCATTCGGCGTCGAACTGGAACCAGCCGACGCTGATCGATTTCACCGTGATGCCGGAATTGCCGCGCGTCACCGACTCCCAGCGCGTCAGGACTTCCTGGACGCTGAAGCCGAAGGCAATGGTCGCGATCGCGAGGTAGATGCCGGTGAGGCGGAGCGCCGGCAGGCCGATGACGATGCCGGCGAGCCCGGCCAGCGCGCCGGCAGCCAGAAGCGACACGCCGAAGGGGACGCCCTTCGCCTGGAGCACCGCCTCCGTATACGCGCCGACCGCGAGGAAAGCGGCATGGCCGAGCGAGATCTGGCCGGTGTAGCCCGTGAGCAGCATGAGCCCCACGCCGACCAGGGCGTAGATGCACACGAATGTGAGCTGCGACAGGTAATACTCGGGCAGGAGCGGCGCCGCCGCGAGCGCGAGGCCGAGCAGGCCGTACCAGAACGCCTGGCCGCCGTGCTTGACCAGGCGGATGTCCTGCTCGTACGTCGTCTTGAAGATGAAGCGCATCGGTCAGACCTTCTTTCTTCCGGCGCCGCCGAAGAGGCCGTGCGGCCGCACCATCAGCACGACGAGCACCACGATGTAGGCGGCGATGTCCTTGAAGCCCTCCGGCAGGTAGAAGCCGGCGAGCGCTTCGACCACGCCGATGGCGAGGCCGCCCGCGATCGCGCCCGGCACGCTGCCGAAGCCGCCGATCACCGCGGCCGGGAAGGCCTTCAGGCCGATGAAGCCCATGTTGGTGTGCACGAACGTGATCGGCGCGAGCAGCAGCGCCGCGAACCCGGCCACCGCCGCGCTGAGCGCCCACACTAGCGTGTTGACGCGCGCCACCGGGATGCCCATGTAGTACGCCGCGAGCTGGTTCTGCGACGCGGCCTGCATCGCCACGCCCACGCGCGTGAAGCGGAAGAACGCGTAGAGCGCGCTGCAAAGAAGAACGGTCATGACGATGACCATCAGGTATTCGGCCGAGAGCGCGAGCCCGCCCGCGCGCAGCACCTCGCCCGAGTACGGCGTCTTGATGGTGTAGGTCTCGGTGCCCCAGCCGGGCACCATGCTCGCCAGCCCGCGCAGCATGAAGCCGATCCCCACGGTCATCATCACGACCGCGAACTGCGGCTGGCCGAGCACCCGCCGCAGCACCACGCGGTCCAGCCCCGCGCCGAAGAGCGCCATCGCGGCGAGCGTCACGATCGCGCCGAGCCAGAACGGCAGCCCGAAGAGCACGATCGCGGTGTAGGCGGCAAAGCCGCCCAGCATCATGAGATCGCCCTGGGCGAAGTTGACCGTCTCGGTCGCCTTGTAGATCAGCGTGAACCCGAGCGCGATGAGCGCGAGCACGCAGCCCACCGCGATTCCGCTGACTACGAGCTGGAGAAACTGGATCACGGCGCCTTTTTAGCGCCGCGCGCGTCCGTCCGCAGTCAACCGGGCGACATCGGCCCTCGGCAGCGCCACCACCCGGAGCGATCACCACGCCGAGCAGGTCGCCGGCGGCCTGCGCGATTTATGTGGCCGCTGATTGCCGGCAGCGCGCCTACCGGCGACGCCGCGGCCCATGCTTGTCCCAACTTAGTTCGCCGGTGAGCTCCTCAAGCCCGCCGTCGTCATCGGATCCTTTCCGGGCTCTACATGCTCAACGCGTACTTCTTCTTCCTTCCCGGGCTGGCGGCTTAAGCGGCCCGGACGAAAATCAGTGAAGCGTGCGGGCGAAGGTGCGGCCGCGGAGCAACCCGGCGGCCTCCGGGCGCTCCTCGATCAGCTCGAGCAGCGTCTGCGCGAGCTCGCCGAGCGCTTGCTCTCCAGCGTTCGCGCCCGCGTCGCAGGCGAGATGCCAGGGTAGCGGCCGGTCCGGACGAACGGCGAAGCCGTGCAGCTGCGGACAGCGCCGAAAAAGCTCCTCGAGGCGCTCCCGGATCTCTTGCGCGATGGTTTCCATGCCGCCGTTGTAGCGCCCGCCGGCTTGGCGCGCAGCCGCCCGGGCGACGTCGCCGCGGCGACTAGGTCTTGAAGTTTTGCAGTCCCTTCAGGTCGAGAACGGTGATGCCGACGCGCTCGGTGCGCAGCAGCCCCTTCTCGCCGAGGAGCTTGAGCGCCTCGTTGGTGCGCTGGCGCGAGAGCCCGGCGAGCTCGGCGATCTCCTCCTGCGAGATCACCAGCGCGGAGCCGATGCCCGGAGAGAGCTGCGCGTTGAAGAGCGCGGCGAGCGACAGGGCGACGCGCGCGTTGGGGTCGAGCAGGCGATCGCGCTGCGCGAGCCCGACGAACTGCCACAGGCGCTCGTTGAGCTGGTCGATGATGAAGCGGTTGAAGGGCAGGCTTCGCTCGAGCAACCACATGAAGGTGGCGCGCGGCATGAAGGCGACCTCGCAGTTGCGCAGGGTCATGCCGTCGTACTCGCGCCGAACCTGCTTGATCACCGAGCCCTCGCCGAACCACGACCCGGGGCCGACCGCGACGAATGAGGTGGCGGCGCCGTCCGACTGGAGGACGGTCATCTTGGCGAGCCCGTCGACGATGCCCATCCAGTAGTCCACCACGTCGCCGACGCGAAAGATGAAGCTGCCCTTCGGGTAGATGCGCGAAGACGTGTCGCGCTCGACGCGGCTGCGCTCCTCGGGGGTGAGGCCTTTCGACCACATCGCGTTGGCGATCGCCTGCGCGAGTTTCGACATGCGAAAAAGTATAGTCCTGTCGCCTGCATGACTGCGCCGCCGCGCGCCGGCCGCTAGCTTGCACCCATGATTCCCTCCTACACCATGAGCGCCCTGCCCCGGTTCGTCGGGCTGGAGCTCGGCGCATCGGACTGGGTAGCGATCGACCAGGAGCGCATCGACCGCTTCGCCGAGTGCACCGGCGACCGCCAGTGGATCCACGTCGATGTGGAACGCGCGCGGCGCGAGAGCCCGTTCGGCGGGCCGGTCGCGCACGGCTACCTGTCGCTCTCGCTCGTCGCGCCGCAGGCGATCGGGCTCGGCATTATTCCGCCCGACGCGGCGGCTGGCCTGAACTACGGCCTGGACAGGGTGCGCTTCCTCGCCCCGGTCAAGGCCGGCGCGCGTGTGCGGACACGGGTTTCACTCAGCTCCATGGAAGTACAGGAGGGCGGTCGAACGCTCCTCAAGCTGAATTGCACGCTCGACATCGAAGGCGAGCCGAAACCCGCGCTGGTGGCGGAAATGCTATGCATGCTGATCGCCAGGCAGTAGGCGACATTCCCGAGGCCGCGCCCACGCTGGCGGCGAATCCGCTCGTCGGCGTGCGTGGCCAGGACATCCTCGCCGCTGCGGCCATGTTGCTCACGCAAATCGCGCGCAGCCCAGCGATTGCCATGCAGCAGTATCTCCTTCTGCTGGGCGAGCTCGGCCGCATCGCGCTCGGGCGCTCCGAGCTCGCGCCCGCGCCGCAGGACAAGCGCTTCGCCGACCCCGCGTGGAAGGAAAGTCCGGCCTACCGCACGCTCGCGCAAGCGTGGCTCGCCTGGGGCCTGGCGCTCAACCGCTTCGTCGACCAGGCCGGCATGGCGAGGCGCGACGCCGAGCGCGCGCGCTTCGTGGTTTCGCTGCTGGTCGATGCATTCGCGCCCACCAACTCGCTCGGCGGCAACCCGGCGGCGCTCAAGAAGTTCCTCGACACCGGCGGCGCGAGCTTCGCGCGCGGCCTGGAGAACTTCGTCGCCGACCTCGGCAACGGCGGCCTGCCCGCGCAGGTCGATGCGCGGGCGTTTGCCGTAGGGAAGAACCTCGCCACGACGCCCGGAGCAGTGGTGTACCGCAGCCCGGTGATGGAACTAATTCAATACAACACCAATGGCCAGGTCCACCAGCGGCCGCTGCTGATTGCACCGCCGCAGATCAACAAGTTCTACGTCTTCGATCTCGCCCCCGGCAAGAGCATCGTCGAGCTGGCGCTCTCGGGCGGGCTGCAGACCTTCGCGGTGAGCTGGAAGAATCCGAGCGCCGCCGAGCGCGAATTCGGCCTGGACACCTACGTGGCCGCGCTCGAGGAGGCGGCGCAGGTGATGCGCGACATCACCGGCGCCGAGGACGTGAACATCTGGGGCGCCTGCTCCGGCGGCATCACCACCTCCGCCCTGGTCGGTCGTCTCGCCGCGCGCGGGAGCCGCAAGGTCCACTGCGCGACCATCGCCGTCTGCGTGCTCGACATGGCGATGGCGCAGGACACCACCGCCGGCATGTTCGTCACGCCGCAGAGCGTGGTCGCGGCGAAGGCCGCGTCGCAGCTCGCCGGCGTGCTGGAAGGCCAGGAGCTTGCGCGCATGTTCGCCTGGATGCGGCCGAACGACCTGGTCTGGAACTACTGGGTGAACAACTACCTGATGGGCAATGCGCCGCCCGCCTTCGATATCCTCTACTGGAACTGCGACTCGACGCGGCTTGCGGCGAAGCTGCACGCCGATTTCCTCGATCTCATCGACTCGAACCCGTTCGTGCGCGACATGCGCAATGTCGACCTCGACGCGTACGTCGTCGCCGGCCTCTCCGATCACATTACGCCGTGGCGCGCCTGCTACAGCACCGCGCGCCTCTACGGCGAGCGCACGACCTTCGTCCTTTCGAACAGCGGCCATATCCAGAGCCTCCTCAACCCGCCGGGAAACCCGAAGGCACTTTTCTGGTCTGGCGAAGCGCGCGAGCCGACGGCGGATGCCTGGCTCGAGAAAGCGCGAAAGAACCAGGGCAGCTGGTGGCCACACTGGCTGGAATGGATCAAGGCCCGGTCCGGTCCCTTGCATGAGGCGCCGCCGCAGCTCGGAAACAATCTCGGCGCCGCGCCGGGCCGCTACGTCATGGAAAAGTGATGCAGATCGCGATGCGCGAAGTCGGCAGCCGCACGCTGCGCGTCGGCGTGCGCCCGGGCGACGGCTCGCGGCCGCCGCTGCTGCTCTTCAACGGTATCGGCGCCAACATCGAGCTCGTCGCGCCGTTTCTCCAAGCTCTCGAAGGCCCCGAGGCGATCGTGTTCGACGCGCCCGGGGTCGGCGGTTCGCCGGTTCCCGCGCTGCCTTATCGGCCGTGGATGCTCGCGAGGCTGTCGGCGCGCCTTCTGGATCAGCTCGGGCATGAGCAGGTGGATGTGCTCGGCGTCTCCTGGGGCGGGGCGATCGCGCAGCAGTTCGCCTTCCAGCACGCGGCGCGCTGCCGGCGCCTCGTGCTCGCGGCCACCTCGCCCGGTCATCTCATGGTGCCGGGGAAGCTCGCGGTGCTCCTCAAGATGGCGAGCCCGCGGCGCTACAGGGATCCGCAATACATGGGCCGCATTGCCGGCGAGATCTACGGCGGGCGCCTGCGCCGCTCGCCCGAGCTCGCGAGCGAGCACCTGCGCCATGTGCGCTGGTCGAGCGACTACGGGTACTACCTGCAGCTTCTCGCCGCCGTGGGGTGGTCGAGCCTGCCGTGGCTGGCGCTCCTCAAGCAGCCCGCGCTTGTCATGTCAGGCGCTGACGATCCACTCGTGCCGACCGCGAACGCGCAAATCCTCGCGCGCCTGATCCCCGACGCGCGGTTAGTCTCGATCGACGACGGTCACCTGTTCCTCGTGACGAGCGCAGCCGAATCGGCGCGCTGCGTGGCGGACTTTCTAGGCTAGATGCCGTTCCTGCGCTTTTGCAGCTCTTCCCACATGGCGCCGGGCTTGGCGCTGAAGATAAGCGCCGCGTCGGGCTCGGTGACGGTCCAGTAACCAGACTCGAGCTCCTTGGCCAGCTCGCCGGCCTGCCAGCCGACGAAGCCGGTGAGGTAGCGCGCCTCGTTTGGCATCTTCTCGATGACGACATCGACGGCGTCGCCGCTAGCGACGACGAACACCTCGCCGAAGAGACGTAGGCCGGGCACGCCGGGGTCGCGCGGCACGAGGGCGAACAGCGATCCGAGCATCTCCGGACCGCCCAGGTACACCGGGTCGACGACCTTCGCCGATGGCGCATGATCGGGGAATACCGTGGCCAGATTCATCTCCGTGGCGCGGTTGAGAATGAAGCCGATGTGCTGGCCGCTCGCCGCCGGGACCGCGATGAGCGCGGTGCGGCTGTAGGGCCCTTGCAGCTCGGGGCTTGCGACGAGAATCACGGGCCGATCGAGCTCCTGCGATCGTGCCGTGCAGGCCGCCATGAGCAGGCCGGCAATTAG
>DASRIR010000322.1:0-5999 GCA_035649875.1 Burkholderiales bacterium
TGGTGCCGGGGCGGCGGAACACGGTGAGCAGCACCTCGGCGCCATCGCCGTTCGGGAACACGCGCATCGGCACATAGACCTCGGTGGCGGAATTGGTCTTGACGTAGTGGTCGAGCACGCCGAAAGGATTGCGCTCGACGAAGCGCACCTTGACCGCGGCGCTGAGGCCGGAGGCCCAGGCCGCGAGGTTCTTCGGATCGGAGACGAAGGCGTACACCTCGCCGGCGGGGCGCTCGATCGTCATCCGTACGGTAAAGCCGGGCTGCGTCTTCAGGCTGCGCGCTTGTTCTGTGATTTTTCCGCCGGCGCGAGGTCGCGGTTCGCCGGGCCGTTGATCACCTTACCATAGCGGTCGAAGCGCGAGCCATGGCAGGGGCAGTCCCAGGTGGTCTCCGCAGGGTTCCATTGCACCACGCAGCCGAGATGCGGGCATTTCGCCAGCCGCTCGTGCAGCCGGCCCTGCTCGTCGCGGTACGCCGCGATCTTGTCAAGGCCGCGGCGCACGATCGCGCCGCTTCCCGGGGCGATCTCCTCCGCCGAGCCGACATCCCCGCCCGTCAGCCAGTCGGTGTACTGCAGCGCGACGTTGGAGTTTTCACGCGCGAATTCGCCCGCGGCGCGCAGCGTGACGCGCGAGGGATCGTAGAGCTTCTCCCACGGGTTGGTGCGGCCGAGGATCAGGTCGGAGAGCAGCATGCCGGCGATCGTGCCGTGGGTGATGCCCATGCCCGAGTCACCGGTCACCACGAAGATGTTCTCGTGGTCCATCGGGTTGCGGCCGATGAAGGCGAGATAGTCCTGCGTTTCCATCACCTGCCCGCCCCACTGGAACTCGACCGGCCCCATCATCGGAAAGCGCGCGCGCGCCCAGGCCTCGAGGCGCGTGTAGCGCTCGCGAGTATCGTGGCCCTGCCCCGTCTTGTGATCTTCGCCACCGACGATCAGCAGGTCTTCGTAAAGGCGGATGTAGTGATACGGGTCGCCCGTGTCCCACGCGAGCAGCGGCGAAATCGCGTCGCGCGGCACGCGCGCGCCGACCACGTAGGTCGTATAGGGCGCCTGCTTGGTGTGGATCGCGACAAGGTCGTTCACCGGCACGTTGGTCGCGACCACTACCGCGTCGGCGGTGACGACGTGCTGGCCGACGTGCACCACCGCCGGAACCCCGCCTTCGATCTCGTCGGCGTGCGAGCCGGTGAAGATCCGGCCGCCCTCGTGCTGGATCGCAACCGCGATGCGCGCCAGGTACTTGAGCGGATGGAACTGTCCCTGGTTGGGAAAGCGCAGACACGGCCCGCTGTCGAACGACGCGAACGGCGCGCGCTCGACGAGCTCGACTGCGCGCAGCCCGGCGCGGTGCGCCGCCTCGAGCTCGCGCTCGAGCGTCTCGCGCGTGTCGCCCTCGGCGCAGAACAGATACCCGTCGACGCGCATGAAGTCGCACTCGATCCGCTCCTGGCGCACGATGGTCTCGATCCGATCGATGGCGGAGGTGTGGCTGTCGGCGGCGAGCCGCGCCCCCTCGCGCCCGTGCAGCTTCTCGAGCTCCGAATAGCGGTCGTCGAGCTGGTTGGTGAGGTGGGCGGTGGTCATCTGCGTCATGCCGCCGGCCACCGGGCCGTCGTCGATCACCGCGACGCGCTTGCCTGCGCGCGCGAGCATGTAGGCCGTGGTCAGGCCCGAGATGCCCGCACCGACGATGCAGACGTCGACGTGAATGTTTCCAGTGAGGGGGGGGAATTGCGGCAGCGTGGCAGTCGCCGCCCAGATCGATTGGTGGCGCATAGTGACACCACCGGAGCAAGAAATGCTCCTGCAGTTAGCTGCTTCTTTCCCGCATCGTCACGAATTCCTCCGCCACGGTGGGGTGGATTCCGATGGTGGCATCGAACTGCGCCTTGGTGGCGCCGAGCCTCACCGCGATCGCGACGCCCTGAATGATCTCGCCCGCGTCGGCGCCGATCATGTGCGCGCCGACCACACGCTGGGTGGCCTGGTCGACGACCAGCTTCAGGAAGGTTTTCTCGGTCTTGTCGGTCATCGTCAGCTTGAGCGAGCGGAAGGCGGCTTTGTAGATGTCGACCGCGCCATAGCGCTCGCGCGCACGCTCTTCCGATAGGCCGACGGTGGCCAGGTTGGGGTTGGCGAACACGGCGGTGGGTACGTTATCGTGGTCGACCGGCGTCGGCTCGCCGCGAAACAGCGTCCTGGCGAGCCACATGGCCTCGGCAGTGGCGACCGGCGTGAGGTTGATGCGATTAGTCACGTCGCCGACTGCATGAATGGAATCCACATTAGTTCTTGAATACTGGTCGACGACCACGGCCCCGTTGGCGGCGAGCTTGACCCCCGCCGCTTCCAGCCCGAGCTTCGCGGTATTCGGCCGGCGCCCGGTGGCGAACATCACGAGGTCGGTACGCTCGATCCGGCCGTCGGTGAACTCGATCTCGATGTCTTTCCCCTTGCGCAGCGCCGCAGGCTCGCAGCCGAAGCAGACGTTGACGCCCTTCGACGACATCTCCTCGCCGATGCGCGTGCCGAGCTCGGCGTCGAATCCGCGCAGCAGGCGCTTGCCGCGATACGTGAGCATGGTCTGGACGCCGATGCCGTGGAAGATCGAGGCGAACTCGAGCGCGATGTAGCCGCCGCCCACCACCAGCGCGCGCTTCGGCAGGCGCTCGAGCGAGAACGCCTCGTTCGAGGTGATCGCGTGCTCGATCCCCGGAATCACCGGCAGCTGCGGCCAGGAACCGGTGGCGACCAGGATGTGTTTGGCCGTATAAGTGCGTTCTCCTACGCGGACGGTGTTCTTGTCGACAACCTCTGCCCGATCGCGGTAGATCTGCACGCCGGCGTTGACCAGCACGCGCTCGTACACGCCGTTCAGGCGCAGGATCTCGCGGTCCTTGTTCTTGACGAGGGTCGGCCAGTCGAAGCGCGGCTCGCCGACCGCCCAGCCGTAAGCCCTGGCGATCTCGAAGTCCTCGCGGAAGTGCGCCGCGTAGGAGAAGAGCTTCTTCGGGATGCAGCCGACGTTGACGCAGGTGCCGCCGAAGCGGCCGGGCTCGGCGATCGCGACTTTGGCGCCGTAGCTCGCGGACACGCGGCTCGCGCGCACTCCGCCCGAGCCGCCGCCGATGGTGAAAAGGTCGTAGTCGAAACCCAGGACTACTTCACTTCAGGTTCTTGAGGTTGAGCCCGACCAGTTCGAGCTGCGAAGCGATGCGGTTGTGCTGCGGCTTGTCGGCGAGCCAGCGCAGCGCGTTCTTCACCTTGGTCTCGATCTGCGCGCGCGGCATGCCCTCGACGCCGTTGAACATGTCGGCGAGCTCCTTCAGGTTGGCCGACTGCGCGTCGGTGCGCACCTGGGCGAGCTTGCCCTCGATCGCCGGGCGGTCGAGGTTGGTCACCAGCTTGAGGGTGTTCTCTTCGTCAGTCGCCATGCGCGCCCTTTCGGAAAGCTAGCGCGATTTTACCAGCGTATACGCGCCGGCCTCGGCGCGCACCGCGCCATCGGCGACGAGTTTCTCCAGATGCGCGGTGAGCGAGCGCGCGGCGACGCGATGAATGCGCTCCGGCACATCGTCGTAGACGAGCGGCAGCATCTCGTCGAGCGACGGGTGCCCGAGGCGCTCGAGCGCCGCGACCACCTTGCGCTCGCGGTTCAGCCGATGCGCGATGAGGCGCTTCAGCTCGCGGTGCGGCGCGCCGATCAGGTAGCCGTGGCCGGGCGCGATGATCGCGATGTCCTCGCCGAGCAGCCGCTCGAGCGATTGCAGGTACGCGCGCATGTCGCCGTCGGGCGGATTGATCACCACCGTGGAGCCCTGCATCACGTGGTCGCCGGTGAACAGCATCTTGGTCTCTTCGAGCAGGTAGCACAGATGATTGGATGCGTGGCCCGGCGTGTGGATCGCGCGCAGCGTGATCTCGCCGAGGTCGAGACGCTGGCCGTTCTCCAGCACCACGTCGGGCTTGAAGGTCGCGTCCTGGCCGGCCGGCGCCGGTCGGCCGAGTATCTGCGCGCCGGTGGCTGCCTTGAGCGCCGCGGCCGCCGGCGAGTGGTCGAGGTGCGTGTGGGTGCAGAGGATCCACTTGATGCCCTTCGACGCCGCGAGCTTCTCGATGTGCGAATCGACCGCAGGCCCCGGATCGATGACCGCGACGCCGTTCACGATGTAGGTATTCGTTCCGGGCCCGGTCATCACGCCGGGGTTGGGCGCGGTGAGGCGCGTCACCCAGCGGTCGAGGCGCTTCGACTGCCCGGGAATGATGTCGTAGGTCGTCTCGCCGCTCTCCTCGGGATCGCTCCAGTGAATCTCGAAGTAGGGCGGATCGGCGCGCCGGAAGATCTTCGGCCCGTCCTTGCCCTGCGCCCAGCAGGCGCGGTTCTCGTCGACCTCGGGAATCGCGCTCACGTAGTCGAAGGCGGCGCGCGCATCGGTGAACCGCGCAAGGTCCTTCAGCGACTGCTGGGTGGCGTTGACCAGCTCGATCTCCCCGCGCGCGCCGCGCTCCAGGGCCTCGCGCGGCGTGATCCAGACGTCGTGCACCGTCTCGGTCGCGTCGTGCGAGCCCTGCTGGCCCTGCGGCGCGCGCGCCACGAAGAAGCGCGCGTCGAAGCGCCGCGAGCGGCCGGGCGCGGTGATCCAGTGCCCGAAGTAGGCGAGGTCGCCCACCGGGAGGTACAGGTCCTCGGCGTTCAGCAGTTCGCGAAACGGCTTGTTTCTCCAATGCATGAGCTTTTCCGCACGTTCCGCGGAAATGGGCGCGCCTTTCGCATCCTGCGCGAGGAGAACCCCGGCTTCCTCGAAGCATTCGCGAATCGCGGCGACGTAGTACGCAATGCCGCCCGACGCCAGCTTCAGCCGCGCGTTCGCCTGCGCCTCGGTGAGGCCGACCACGCGCTCGGCGGAGTCATCCTGCGGATCGAGCGATCCGCCGGGGAACACGTACGCGCCACCGAGGAATGCGGCGCTCTGGGTTCGCTGCAGCATGAGGACTTCCATGCTGTCCCGCAACAGGATCAGCGTGGCCGCCGGTCGGGGTTTCATGACCATCAGGCGGTGCGGACGGCGCGGTCCTGCATTTAGGCCGTCCTTCCGGCCTTATCTTTCTCGTTCGTCGCCTTGATCATCGCGCGCATGCGCTCCCAGTCCGCGTCGGTGAGCTTGTCGAGCGCGACGTAGTAGCCCGCGGCGCCGGTGGCGAGGTAGCCGCCGCCATCGATCGCGATGGTCTCGCCGGTGAGCCATTCGCAGCCGTCGGCCATCAGGAAGGTGGCGAGGTTCTGCAGCTCCTCCATGCGGCCGACGCGCCTCATGGGGTTCAATTCGGTTGCGTCTCCAAAATCGCCCTTGCTCCCTGGCCGCAGCCGCTTGGTCGCGCCCTCGGTCGGAAAGGGCCCGGGCGCGATCGCGTTCAGGCGGATGCCGTACTTGCCCCACTCGACCGCGAGCGACTTGGTCATCACGTGCAGCCCCGCCTTCGACATGGCCGAGGGCACCACGTACGGCGAGCCGGTGTGCACCCACGTGACGAGGATCGAGATCACCGAGCCCTTGTGGCCGCCCGCGATCCAGCGCTTGCCCACGGCTTGCGTCACGTAGAACGTACCGTGGAACACGATGTTCGCAATCGCGTTGAATCCGTTCGGCGAGAGGTCCTTGGTGGGGCTGATGAAGTTGCCCGCGGCGTTGTTCACCAGACCGCTGAGCGGCCCGCTTTCGTCCCAGATCCGCTGCACCATCGCGTCGACGGCTGAGGCGTCGCGGATATCCACGGCGTGGGTTCGAACCTTGCCCCCAAGGGATTTCGCGGTTTCTTCCAGCACGCCGCCGCGTCGTCCGCAGATCCACAGCTCGGCGCCCATCTCGACGTACTTGGCGGCGATCTCCTTGCCGAGGCCGGTACCGCCGCCGGTGATGAGGATCCGCTTGCCCTTGAGGAGGTCCGACTTGAACATCCCCTCATTCTAAGCACACCGCCTCGACGTTGTT
>DASRIR010000323.1:0-3020 GCA_035649875.1 Burkholderiales bacterium
ATGAGGTGACGGCAACCGCTCGCGGCAATCGCGCGCTCGCCCTCGAGCTTGCTGCGGGCGTAGTGGCTGATCGGGTTCGGCGCATCGTCTTCCGTATACGGCGAGCGCTTTGCGCCGTCGAAAACATAGTCGGTCGAATAATGCACGAGCAGCGCACCGAGCCGCTTCGCCTCTTCGCCGAGCACGCCGGGCGCGGCGGCGTTCACTTGCATGGCGAGCTCGCGCTCGGACTCCGCTTTATCCACTGCGGTGTACGCGCCGGCGTTCACGATCAGGCTCGGCTTGACCTCGCGAACCATCCGACGCATGCCGTCGTTGTCGGCGAGATTCAACCGCGTGCGGTCGGTCGCAATCACCTCGCCGAGCACGGGCAGCGCGCGCTCGAGCTCCCAGCCGACCTGGCCGTTTTTGCCAGTAAGGAGAATTTTCAACCGAAAACGTCAGCCGAGCCGAGCGGCGTGGCGCGCCGGTCCTTGTCGCTGACGATCGGCTCGCCATCCAGCGGCCAGCGGATGCCGAGCGTCGGGTCGTTCCAGAGGATCGCGCGCTCATGCTCGAGGGCGTAGTAGTCGGTGGTCTTGTAGAGCACGATCGCATGCTCGGAAAGTACGAGATAGCCGAGTGCGAATCCCTCAGGGATCCACACCATGCGGTGACCGCCGCCGGTAATCGTGGTGCCGACCCATTTGCCGAAAGTCGGCGAGCTGCGCCTGATGTCGACGGCGACGTCGAAGATCTCCCCCGCTATCACCTGGATCAGCTTTCCCTGGGGCTTGCGGATCTGGTAATGCAGCCCGCGCAACACATTGCGCACCGAGAAGGAGGTGTTGTCCTGCACGAACTTGATATCCAGGCCGGTTATCTCTTTGAATGCGCGCCGGTTGTAGCTCTCGAGGAAAAAGCCGCGCTCGTCCTGGTGCACGCGCGGCTCGAGAATTATGACGTCCGGGATGTCGGTGCGCGTGACCTTCACGAAAGCAGGCGATCGGTCAGCACGCGGCGCAGGTATTCCCCGTAGCCGCTTTTTTCCAGCGGCTGCACGAGCGCCTCGAGCTGTGCGGCATCGATGAAGCCCATGCGGTAGGCAATCTCTTCCGGGCAGGCGATCTTCAAGCCCTGGCGGCGCTCGATGGTCTCGATGAAGTGGGCGGCCTCGAGCAGCGATTCGTGCGTACCGGTATCGAGCCAGGCCATGCCGCGTCCCAGGGCGATGACGTCGAGCTCACCGCGCTCGAGATACGCGCGGTTGACGTCGGTGATCTCGAGCTCTCCGCGCGCCGAAGGTCGCAGCTTGGCGGCGATGTCGACCACGCTGTTGTCGTAGGAGTACACGCCGGTGACGGCGTAGCGCGACTTGGGCCGGGCGGGTTTCTCTTCGATGCCGATCGCCGTGCCGCGGGCGTCGAATTCGACCACCCCGTAGCGCTCGGGATTCTTGACTGCATAGGCGAACACCGTGGCGCCGCGCTCGCGCGCGATGGCGCTTTGCAGCAGCTTCGGGAGTGCCTCGCCGTAGAAGAGGTTGTCCCCCAGCACCAGCATGACGCGGTCCCGGCCGATGAATTCCCGGCCGAGGACGAACGCCTGGGCGATGCCTTCCGGCTTGGGCTGGATCTTGTAGCGCAGCCGCAGGCCCCAGCGCTTTCCGTCGCCGAGCAGCGCTTCGAATCGCGGCGTGTCCTCGGGGGTCGAGATGATCAGGATGTCGCGGATGCCGGCAAGCATCAGCGTCGAAAGCGGGTAGTACACCATCGGCTTGTCATAGACCGGCAGCAGTTGCTTCGATACCACCTGCGTCACCGGATAGAGCCGGGTGCCGGAGCCGCCGGCGAGAACGATGCCTTTCATGCCGCTGCCGCCCAGGCGCGGTTCTCGACGTACCAGCGCACCGTCTTGGCCAGGCCCGAATCGAAGCTCTCGCGCGGCCGCCAGCCCAGCTCGCGCGTGATCTTGGCGCTGTCGATCGCGTAACGCCGGTCGTGCCCCGGACGGTCCTTCACGAAACTGATGAGCTCCGCGTAGCTCCCCGCCTTGCGCGGCTTCACCTCATCGAGCAAGGCGCAAAGCTTCCGCACCAGCTCGATGTTGGCCTTCTCCGCGTTGCCGCCGATGTTGTAGGTCTCGCCGATGCGGCCGCGCTCGAGCACCAAGCGCACAGCCTCGCAGTGGTCGAGCACGTAAAGCCAGTCGCGCACATTGCGCCCGTCGCCGTAGACCGGCAGCGGCTTCCCGGCGAGCGCGTTCGCGATCATCAGCGGGATCAGCTTCTCCGGGAACTGGTACGGGCCGTAGTTGTTCGAGCAATTGGTCGTGAGCGTTGGCAGACCATACGTGTGGTGGTACGCGCGTACCAGGTGATCCGCCGCAGCTTTGGACGCGGCGTATGGGCTGTTGGGCGCGTATGGCGTGGTCTCGGTAAACGCCGGATCATCGGGGCCGAGAGATCCGTACACCTCGTCGGTCGACACGTGGAGGAAGCGAAAGCCCGCGCGTTTCTCCGAATAGGCGCGGGCTTCCTCGAGCAGCGAGAACGTGCCGACCACGTTGGACTCGATGAACGGCGCCGGGCCCGCGATCGAGCGGTCGACGTGGCTTTCGGCGGCGAAGTGCACGATTGCCCGCGGTCCGTGCTTCTTCAGCAGCGTTCTCACGAGCTCGCGGTCGCAGATGTCGCCCTGCACGAACACATGCCGCGCATCGCTCTTGAGCGACTCGAG
This sequence comes from Burkholderiales bacterium, assembly GCA_035649875.1. Classification (GTDB taxonomy): domain Bacteria; phylum Pseudomonadota; class Gammaproteobacteria; order Burkholderiales; family SG8-39; genus SCGC-AG-212-J23. The sequence continues at coordinate 2,718 of DASRIR010000323.1, forward strand.
GTTGCGCAGACTGCCGGCGTACGTGAGCTTGTCGAGGTTGACGATCGCCTCGCCGGTCGCAGCGATGGTCGACAGCACGAAGTTCGAGCCGATGAAGCCGGCGCCGCCGGTGACGAGAAGCATGGGGATCGAATTCTAATCGAGCGTCCTATAATCGCCCGCAATGAAGCTCGTTCCGGTAGTGCTGTGCGGCGGCTCGGGCACGCGGCTCTGGCCGCTGTCGCGCTTGCACCTTCCCAAGCAGTTCCTGCCTCTCGTCTCGGAGCGCACGATGCTGCAGGAAACGGTCGCGCGCCTGCAGGG
>DASRIR010000324.1:0-2956 GCA_035649875.1 Burkholderiales bacterium
GTCGAGCGGGTAGTTCGTGAGCACGTGGATCTCCGGCGCGAACTGCGCGGCGCGCAAGCCGCGCAGCACGTCGAAGCCGTTGCCCTCGGCCAGGTGAATGTCGAGCACCACCACGTCGGGGCGCGCGGCGAGTATGTCGCGCACCGCCTCGGCGGCGCCGCTGGCGTGGCCTGCCACGCTCAAGCCGGGAATGGAGGCGATCAGCGCCTCCAGCCGCTCGCGCAGCAAAGGCGCATCCTCGACCACAAAGACCTTCATGCAAGGCTCAGTATGCCGGTTAGACCAGGCGGTGCTCCATGGCGTAGCGCACGAGGTCGGCGGTGCTTTTCAGACCGAGCTTCTCGAGGACGCGCGTCTTGTGCGTGCTCACCGTCTTCACCGAAAGATGCAGGCGCTCGCCGATCTCCGTGGGGCCGAGTCCTTCGACCAGCAGGCGCAGCACCTCGAACTCGCGGTCGGAGAGCGCTTCGTGCGGCGCCTTGTCGCCAGCATGAAGGAGGCTCGCCGCCGCGGCATCGCCGATATGCACGCCCCCGGCCGCGATCTTGCGCAGCGCGCCGAGCAATGCCTCCGAGGCGCTGTCCTTGTTGAGGTAGCCCTGCGCGCCCGCTCTCAGCGCGCGCGCGGCGTACTGGCTCTCCCCGTGCATGGAGAGCACCAGGATCCTGAGCTTCGGTTTCTCAAGCTTGAGGCGCTTGATGAGGTCGATGCCCGAGAGCCCCGGCATCGACAGGTCAAGCATGGCGAGGTCATAGTCGTTGGCGCGGACGAGCGCGAGCGCCTCGTCGCCGCTCGCGGCTTCGCCGGCCACCTGCAGATCCGTGGTGGCGGCAAGGATGCGCTTCAGCCCGTCGCGCACGATGCTGTGGTCGTCGGCGATCAGCACGCGGATCATGCCGCCGTCTCTTCCGCGAGCCCGCGCAGCGGCACGCGCATACGCAGCCGTGTGCCGCCGCGCGGCGCGCGCGCGATATCGACCGAGCCGCCGAGGAATGTGATGCGCTCGCGCATCCCCTTGAGGCCGAACGAGCGCGCTTTGGCGAGGTCATCGGGTGCAATGCCGCGGCCGTCGTCTTCGATTTCGAGCTGAATCGCGCCCTCGTCGACTGTAAGGATCACCCAGGCGTTCGCGGCGTGTGCATGGCGTGCGATGTTCGTGAGCGCTTCCTGGATCGCGCGGTAGACCGCGGTTGCCACGGACTTCGACACCTGCTGCAAAGCCTCGGCCTCGGCCAGGTCCGCCTTGCAGGCGACGTTGTAACGCTTGCAGAAGTCGTCGACGAGCCACGCGGCCGCGTCGGCAAGGCCCAGGTCGTCGAGCATCAGCGGGCGCAGGTCGGCGGAGATGCGGCGTGTCGAGCTCACCGTGCGGTCGAGGAGGTTACCCATTTCGGCCGCGCGAGCGGCAAGGTCAGCGTCGGCGGGCAGGCGCTCGCGCAGCCAGCCGAGATCCATTTTCAGGGCGGTCAGCAGCTGGCCGAGCTCGTCATGGAGCTCGCGTGCGATGCGCGTTTTTTCTTCTTCGCGCGCTTCCAGTACGCGCGCGGACAGCGCGCGCAGCTCGCGCTCCGAGGCCTTGAGCGCGTCCTCGGCCTGCTTGCGCCGCGTGATGTCGCGCAGGATCACGGTGTAGAAGCGCCGGCCTTCCTCCGAGGCCTGCGAGATCGACGCCTCGATCGGGAATTCCTCGCCGCTGTGCGGACGCAGCGCCCACAGCGTGGTCACGTCGCCCATGCGCCGGCTCGTCACGCCGGTGCGGCCGAATGCTTCGATGTGGGCCCGGTGCGCGGCGCGAAAGCGGGCCGGCAGCAGCCGGTCGAGCGGCGTGCCGAGCATTTCCTCGCGGCGCACGCCGAAAAGCTGCTCCGCGGCGCGGTTGAGGAGCACGATGTTCTGCGCGTCGTCCACCGTGATCACGGCGTCCATGGCGGAGTCCACGATCGCGCCCAGGCGCCGTTGCGTTTCGCCAAGGGCGCTGCGCACGCGCTCGGCCTCGGCTTCGGCCTTTCTGCGCAGCGTGATGTCGCGCAGGATCACGGTGTAGTAACGCCCGCCGGCAGGCCCCGTCTGCGAGATCGACGCCTCGATCGGAAACTCCTCGCCGTCGGCGCGCAACCCCCAGAGCGTAGTCACGTCGCCCATGCGCCGACTGGTCACTCCAGTGCGGGCGAAATGCTCGACGTGCGCGCGGTGCGCCGCCCGGAAACGCTCGGGGATGAAGCGCTCGAGCCGCATGCCGAGCGCCTCGTGTCGCGGGCAGCGGAAGATGGTCTCGGCCGCGCGGTTGAAGAGGACGACTGTCTGCGCCTCGTCCACGCTGATGATGGCGTCCATGGCAGAGTCGACGATGGCGGCAAGCTGCGCCTCGCTTGCCTCACTGCGCCGTTCCGTACGCAGCACCTCGCGCGCGGCGACGACGATACCCACGCCGACCACGAGCATGTCGCCGATGAGCACGCCCCCGAGCAGCCAGGGCGCCTGCAGGCCGAGCACAAAGGCGGCCGCGTTGAAGCTCACCAGGATAGCGAGCGAGGTCGCGCCGAGCGCAATCGCGACCGGATGCCGGAAAGGGGTTCCTTTGACCGAGGTCAAAGCATGAGCGCCCTCAACCTTCATAGTGCTCCCAATGCACTACCCCGCCTCGGAACTGGTCATCGACCCGGTCCTCATTCGGAAGTACGACGTGAGCGGACCGCGCTACACGTCGTATCCGACCGCCGATCGCTTCGTCGAAGCCTTCGGCGAGCATGAGCTCCGGCAATGGCTTGCGAAGCGCAATATCGGCGGCTTCACGCAGCCGCTTTCGCTTTACGTTCACCTGCCGTTCTGCGACACGCTATGCTACTACTGCGGCTGCAACAAGGTCGTGACGCGCGATCACGGCAGATCAGCCAAGTATATCAAGTACTTGGAGAAGGAATTGGCGCTCGTGGCGCCGCTCAGCGGCGACGCGCGC
>DASRIR010000325.1:0-20465 GCA_035649875.1 Burkholderiales bacterium
CGCGTGCTCGAGTTCGAGTCGATCGGCCCCGCGCCGTTCGCCGGCATGCTGCTCGCCGACATGGGCGCCGACGTGCTGGTGATCGACCGCCCGGCCACCACCGACCTTGGCCTCAAGCGCGAGCGCTGGTACGACGTCATGATGCGCGGCAAGCGCTCGGTCACGCTTGATCTCAAGAAAAAAGAATCGACCGGGATCTCCCTTGAGCTTGCTTCACGGGCAGATGCCCTCATCGAAGGAATGCGGCCCGGCGTCATGGAACGGCTCGGCCTCGGACCCGACGAGGTGCTGAAGAGAAATCCGAGGCTGGTCTACGGCCGCATGACCGGCTGGGGCCAGGACGGGCCGCTCGCGCCGCGCGCCGGCCACGACATCAACTACATCGCGCTCGCCGGCGTGCTGCACGCGTTCGGGCGCAAGGGCGAGGCGCCGGTGCCGCCGCTCAACCTGATCGGCGACTTCGGCGGCGGCGGTATGCTGCTCGGCTTCGGGGTCGCCTGCGCGCTGGTCGAGGCGGCGCGCTCGGGCCGCGGCCAGGTGGTGGACGCGGCGATGGTGGAAGGCGCTTCGCTCCTCGCGGCGATGTTTGCCGGCTTTCTCAAGGCCGGCAGCTGGAGCGAAGCCCGCGGCGAGAACATCCTCGATACCGGGGCGCCCTGGTACAACGTCTACCAGACGAAGGACGGCAAGCACGTCTCGATCGGCTCGATCGAGACGCGCTTCTACGAGGAGCTGCTCCAGAAGCTCGGCGTGCCCGACCTGGGACAGCATGACCGCAAGCGCTGGCCCGAGATGCGCGCGCTGTTCGAAACGACCTTCCGATCGAAAAGCCGCGACGAGTGGTGCAAGGTATTCGAAGGCTCGGACGCCTGTTTTGCACCGGTGCTGTCGTGGTCGGAGGCTCGGGCCGACGCACACAACAGGGCCCGGAAAAGCTTCCTCGAAGTGAGCGGCGTGGAGCAGCCAGCGCCTGCGCCGCGCTTCTCGCGCACGCCGGGCGCGGTACGCCGCGCGCCGCCCGAGCGGGGCGAGGGCGGCGCCGCCGCGCTCGCGGAATGGGGTTTTGACAAGAAGCAGATCGAAAACCTGGCGAAACTGGGTCTCGGAATGGGGGGTTAGAAAAATGCTCGGCCGGCTGATGCCCCGCGAGGGCAAGTTTTTCGATTACTTCAACGCGCACGCCGCGCGCATCGTCGAGGGCAGCCGCGAACTCGCCGCGATGATCGGCACCTTCAGCGAGCTCGAGGCGCACGCGCAGCGCATTGATGCCGCCGAGCGCGCCGCCGACAAGGTGACGCACGAGACGATCGCGCTCCTGCACAAGACGTTCATCACGCCGTTCGACCGCGATCAGATCCACCAGCTGATCACCACCATGGACGACATCCTGGACCTGATCCAGGACGTGGCCGAGTCGATCGCGCTCTACGACCTGCGCAAGGTCACGCCCGAAGCGAAGCAGCTCGCCGACATCTGCCAGATGAGCTGCGACCGGGTGCAGGCGGTGGTGGCGCTGCTCACCAACGTCAAGCGCGCCGACGCGATCATGAAGATCTGCGAGGAGATCGACCGGCTCGAGTCGGACGCCGACCGCGTGATGCGCTCGGCGGTGTCGAAGCTGTTCCGCGAGGAGAACGACCTCAAGCAGGTGATGAAGCTGCGCGTGATCTACGACCTGCTCGAGTCGGTCACCGACCGCTGCGAGGACGTGGCGAACGTCGTCGAAGGCATCGTGCTCGAAAACTCGTAATGGACGGCGCCGGCGCCGGGCAGATCGGCCTGATGGTGGTGATCGCGCTGGTGCTGGTGGCGCTCGCCTTCGACTTCATGAACGGCTTCCACGACGCGGCGAATTCCATCGCCACCGTGGTCTCGACGCGCGTGCTCAAGCCCTACCAGGCAGTGATTCTGGCCGCGTTCTTCAATTTCGTCGCGGTCTTCATTTTCCACCTCAGCGTGGCCGCCACGGTGGGCAAGGGCATCGTCGACCAGGGCGTCGTCGATCACCATGTGGTGTTCGGCGCGCTCGTCGGCGCCATCGCCTGGAATCTCATCACCTGGTACTACGGCATTCCCTCCTCGTCCTCCCACGCGCTGATCGGCGGCATCGTCGGTGCCGGCGTGGCCAAGGCCGGCACCTGGGCGCTCATCCCCGCCGGCATCCTGAAGACGGTGGCATTCATCTTCATCTCGCCGCTGATCGGGCTCGTGCTCGGCGGGACGTTCCTGGTCATCATCTCGTGGCTGTTCGTGCGCTCCACGCCGAGCCGCGTCGATCGCTTGTTCCGGCGGCTGCAGCTGGTCTCCTCCTCGCTCTACAGCCTCGGCCACGGCGGCAACGACGCGCAAAAGACCATCGGCATCATCTGGATGCTGCTCATCGCCGCGGGCTACACCGGTGCCAACGACTCGGTGCCGGTATGGGTCGTGATCGCGTGCTACGTGACGATCGGCCTGGGCACGCTGTTCGGCGGCTGGCGCATCGTCAAGACCATGGGGCAGCGCATCACCAAGATCCGGCCGGTGGGCGGGTTTTGCGCCGAGCTCTCCGGCTCGATCGCCCTCTTCCTCGCCACCGCGCTCGGCATCCCGGTGTCGACCACCCACACCATCACCGGCTCGATTGTCGGCGTGGGAACGGCGCAGTCGGTATCGGCGGTGCGCTGGGGCGTGGCGGGCGACCTGCTGTGGGCGTGGCTGCTGACGATTCCGTGCTCGGCGTTCATCGCCGCGCTTGCCTGGGCGCTGGGGCGGTTCCTGTTCTGAGCTAGTGGTGCGGGCGGCGCGCGCCCTGCTCCTGCACCTCTACCTCGACTTCGAGCTCGCCCGCGCGCTCGAAGACGAGCTTCATCGCGAAGCGCTCGCCCTTCTTGAGCGGGCGCGCGATGTCGACCAGCATGAGGTGGGCGCCGCCCGGGCGCAGCTCGTAGCGCTCGCGCGCCGGGACCTCGAAGGACTTCACCTGGCGCATCTTCACCACTTCGCCTTCCTGTCGCGTGATGTGCATCTCGACCCGCTGCGCGAGCGCGGTGGAGGCGGATAGCAGGCGGTCGGGCTGTGTGCCGTGGTTGCGGATCTCCATGTAGCCGACGGCGACCTTCGCCCCGGGCGGCGTGGCGCGCGACCAAGGATGGCGCACCTGGATCTCCCCCTTTTCGTGCGAATGGGGCATGGCAACCAGTGGCAGCACGAAAAACAGCACCGCGGCAAGAAACTTCACTTCCGGTACTCCTCTTCCTGCAGCTTGCGCCAGAGGATCTTGCCGGTGGAGGTCTTGGGCAGCTCGTCGACGAATTGCACTACCCTCGGCACCTTGAACGCGGCCATGCGCTCGCGCGCCCAGTCGATGATGTCGCGCGAAGAGGTGCTCTTCGAATTGTTCTTCAGGACCACCACCGCCTTGACGCTCTCGCCGCGGTACTCGTCGCGCGCCGCGATCACGCAAGCCTCCTGGATCGCGGGGTGCGCGTAGAGCATGGACTCGACCTCCGCGGGCCACACCTTGTAGCCCGAGCAGTTGATCATGCGCTTCAGGCGGTCGGTGATGAAGAAGTAGCCGTCCTCGTCGTAGTAGCCCAGGTCGCCGGTGCGGAAGAAGCGCTTGCCGTCGTGCTCGACGAAGGCCTGCGCGCTTGCTTCGGGCTGCTTCCAGTAGCCGCCGAACACCTGCGGGCCGTGGACGATGATCTCGCCCACCTGGTGGGGTCCCAGCTCCTGGAACGACTCGATGTCGACCACGCGGGCGTCGGTGTTGAAGAACGGAATCCCGGCGCACTGGCGCTTCGGCCGGTGCGGCGGGTTGATGTGCGTCGGCGCCATGGTCTCCGACAGGCCGTAGCCCTCGACGAAAGGCAGCCCGATCACGTCCTCGAGCCGCCGCGCCAGCGCCTCCGGCATCGCCGCGCCGCCGCCGCCCAGCACCCGCAGCGAGGAAAGATCGAACTTGGCCAGGGTGGGGTTGGCGAGGAAATCCACCAGCATGGTCGTGATGGCCGACCAGTTGGTGATGCGCGCGCGTTCGATCTGCATCGCCGCGCATTCGCGATCCCAGCGCGACAGCACCACCAGGGTGGCGGCGATGTGGATCGGCGCGTTCATCCCCGCCTGCATGCCGGTGACGTGGAACATGGGCATCGCGCACAGCACCACGCTCTCGTCCTGCGCGCCGCGCCAGTGAAGATAAGGCACGGTGGTCGCCTGCACGCTCGCGTGCGTATGGATGCAGCCCTTCGGCTTGCCGGTGGTGCCCGACGTATACGGCATCACTGCGAGGTCATCGGCAACGGCAAGGTGAGGGCCGGGTGCGAGATTCGCCGCCAGCGCATCCTGCCAGGCGCGCGAGCCCGGAGCGCGCACGAAGTCCGGGACCGGCAAGTCGGTCGGTTGTGACACGTAATCCGAATACACGACGGGTAGCACGCGCTCGACGCCAAGCGGCTCGATCTGCCGCAAGACGTCGTTGCCGGCGATCGCCACGCGCGCGTCGGAGTCCTCGACATAGTGGCGCAGCTCTTCCGTGCGGTTCATCGGGTTGACCGGCACCACGACCGCATCGGCGCGCAGGATCGCGTAGTAGGCGATCACGAACTGCGGGCTGTTCTGCGCATAGAGCAGCACGCGGTCGCCGCGCCGGACGCCGTAGCGGCCCTGGAGGAAACCGGCGAGCGCGTCGACCTGGCGCCTGAGCTCGGCGTAGCTCAGGTGGCTGCCGTAATAGTCGATCGCGGTGCGCCGCGGATGCTTTTGCGCGCTTGCCACGAGGTTGGCGTACACGCTCGCCTTCGGCAACTCCAATGCGCGCGGCTGGCCGGGCGGCCAATGAGCAAAGTGACGCGTAAACATCAAATGCGGTAGCGCTCGACTGCCTTCTCGTTCCACCGGATGCCGCTGCCGGGCTCGCCCGGCACCACCACGTGGCCGTTTTTCAGCTCGACCGGCCGCTCGAGAATCGCGTCGGCCCAGTCGACATACTCGAGCCAGTGGCTGGTCGGCGTCGCCGCGAGCAGGTGGCAGCTCACCTCGGGGAAAAGGTGGCTCGACATCTCGGCGCCGGCGCCCTGCGCGAGCGCGGCGGCGCGCATCCAGCCGGTGACGCCGCCGATGCGCTCGGCGTCCGGCATCACGAAGTCGCACGCCCCCGCGGCGAGCGCCTGCGCCATCTGCTCGGGGCCCATGAAGTTCTCGCCGATCTGAATCGGCGTCTTCACCTCGCGCGCCACCCGCGCGCAGCCGGCAAAATCATCCGCGCGCACCGGCTCCTCGATCCAGTACACGCCGCCTTCGTCGTCGATCATGCGCCCGCGCAGGCAGGCCTCGGCCACGCTCAGCGCCTGGTTGAAGTCCACCATCAGCGTGACGTCCGGGCCGATCTGCTTCTTTACCGCGCGCAACGCCTGGAGGTCCTGCTTTGCGTCCGGCCTGCCCAGCCGCAGCTTCACGGCGCGGAAACCCTCGTCGACGAGCTCGAATGCTTCCTTCACCAGCTCGCGCTCGGCGAGGATGCCGAGCCCCTTGGAGTTGTAGGCCGGGATCGGCCGCGGCTTGGCCCCCAGCAGGCGCACCAGCGGCTGGCCGAGCGACTGGCCGAGCGCATCCCAGGCCGCCATGTCGATGCCGGCCATCGCGAAGAGCACGATGTTGTGGACGCCGAGCAGCGTGTAGCGCGCGCGCAGCTTGCGCTCGAGGTCGAACGGCGCGACCTCGTCGCCCTTCACCATCTCGGCCATCGCCTCGACCAGCTTGGCGAGCGGCGCGAGGTTGTGCCTGCCGATGGCGAAAAGATAGGAGCGGCCGACCACGCCGGCGTCGGTTTCGAGGTCGATGAGCAGCAGCGGCGCGAGGGTCAGCGTGCCGGTGCTGGTGGCGAGCGGCCGCTTCATCGGCGCCGCCACCGCGCGGACCCTGATTTCGCGGATGTTCATAGCCTGGCTCATTTTCCCTGGAACCGCGGCTTGCGCTTCTCCATGAAAGCGCGCCGCCCTTCCTTGTAGTCTTCGCTGCGCGCGCAGCGCTCCATCGCCGCGCGCATGCGCCTGGCGTCGGGCGCGCCGGACGATTTCGCGTATTCCTCGAGGATGGTCTTGGTGTTGGCGATCGCGAGCGGCGCATTGTCGGAGAGCGTCTGAAGGACTTCGGCGACGAAGCTCTCCAATCCCTCGTCGGGCAGGATGCGGTGCACCAGGCCCATCGCGAGCGCTTCCTCGGACTTGTAGCGCCGGCCAAGAAACATGATCTCTCTCGCGCGCGCGTGGCCCACGGTCTCGAGCAGGCGCTTGTGGCCTTCGACGTTATAGGCGAGGCCGAGCTTCGCCGCCGGGATGCCGAACTGGGCCGAGGCCGCGCAGTAGCGCAGGTCGCAAGCGAGCGCGATCTCGAGGCCGCCGCCGAGGCAGTAGCCGTAGATCATCGCTACCGAGGGCTTGAGCGAGTCCTGGATCGAATGCAGGACTTGATCGAGCAGACTGTCGTAGTGCCCTACGGACTCTTCACTGGCGCGCCGCCCTTCGAATTCCGAGATGTCGGCCCCCGCCGAGAACGCTTCGCTCCCGGCGCCGCGAAAGGCGACGCAGCGCACTGCCGGATCGGCATCGAACTTCTTCATGGCGGGCGCGATCCCGCGCCACATGTCGTCGTTGATGGCGTTGCGGCGAGCGGGCTGGTCGAAAACGATCCAGCCGATGGCGCCCTGCTTCTCGATAACCAGTTTCCCTTTCAGGGCTTTCCTCCTGGTCCATAAATCGACGGAATCGTGGAGCGCGCATCGCGGCGTCCCCAGCGCCCGGCCTCGACCTGGCGAAAGAAGTCCTCGAGCAGCCGGTTGAAAAGCGCCGGCTCCTCGAGGTTGATGGCGTGGCCGCTACGCGGCAGGACCGCGAGCGCCGCGGTCGGGATGCAGCGCTTCATGAGGAGGTTGACCTCGAGGCACGGCTCCTCTTCGTCGCCCGACATGATGAGCGTGGGCACGTCGATGCGGCCCATCTCGGCGGTGAGGTCGTAGAACGAGGGTCGCCGGCACTGCACGCCGAGGAGCGTGTTCATCGCGCCGAGCGCCGAGTGCTCCTTGAACTGGCGCACGTACTCCTCGAAGCCGCGCGGGTCCTTGATCTCGAGCTGCACGCGCTGCGGCCCGCGCCCGTAGGCTTCGACGAACTGCGCCATGCCTTCGCGCTTGAGAATCTCGGCGTTCTTCCGGGACTCCTCCTGGAACTTGCGGTACTGCGCGGGGTGCGAGCCGTACCCGCCGCCCGCCACCGTGATCGAGCTGGCGCGGTGGCCGTAGGTCATGCCGAAGTGCAGCGTGGCGAAGCCGCCCATCGAGAGGCCGACGATGTGCGCGCGCTGCAGGCCCAGCGCGTCGAGCACGCAGCGGATGTCGTCGCGGGCGCGCGCCTGCGAGTAGCGCTCGAAGTCCTCCGGCACGTCCGAGGGCGGGTAGCCGCGCGCGTTGTAGGCGATGCAGCGGTAGCGGCGCGAGAAGTGGCGCACCTGTGGCTCCCAGCTGCGCTGGTCGCCGCCAAACTCGTGCACGAACACGATCGGCGCGCCGCTGCCCGCTTCCTCGTAATAGAGCTTGATGCCGTCGTCGGTGGCGAGGGTTGGCATAAAGGCTATACGTTTGTCAAGGCTAAGTTCTTGAAATAACTCATTTCTTCCTTAGTCCGTCGGTTGGATATGGTCGCGGGTATGGTCATCTGCTTAGACGTTAGCTTAGCCGCCCTTGGCTGGCGACCGGCCAGAAAGACTGAGGTTGCCCCAAGGTGTGCCGGATCTCGCTGGAGCCTTCGCTGCGCTCCGGGTCGCTCAGGTGCTTTGCGTTCTCTACGGATACTTGCACGGAAAGGTCCGCCGTTTTCCAAACTGGTCCATGTACCGCCGTTGCCAAAGTTCAGGCATTTCCGAGGTTAGTGGGCCGCACAACAAACAAAGAAGAATAGGGCAATGAGAAGTAGACGCACCGCTCATTTGGCGCGTTTTCGCGTCCAAAGCGACGCTTAGCCTTCCGCGCTTGGACGGGGCGGCGAGGAGGCAATGCGCGATGCCAAGCTACCTCCCCTCGCGACTTCTTGACCAAGGTCGCCGATTTGCGGCGGCACTAACGCTAACGGCTAAGATGACGCCGTACGTCTTTCACCATTGGCCCCGCCGCTTTGTACTGCCCCGCGATTCCGCCGTTCGCGCAGGACCGCAAGATCGCGTGGGAATGAGATCGCATCGGGTAAGTCACTCCGCCGATTGAGTTTACGCCGGACAGGATTTCTTCGATGTAGGCCGCCAAGGCTGGACTGCGTGAAGCGACCAGATCTGCTTCGTCGTTGCTTAGAAGCTCGGAAGAAGAGGTGGCTTCGTGCCTACTCCTACCGCTCGAGCGTTGCGGATTGATGAGCCTGAGTTGCTCGAAGCGGGGAGCGCCTACTAGGCACGCTTGCGCGCCTCGTCCTGCCGCCTTTCTTCAAGCGCAGAGTGCAGCGCGATGTATTCCTGCGTGAGCTTGTGCTTGGGCGTCAGATAGATCAGTGGCTTCGCGCGTTCATGCGATTCGCGGACTTTGATTGAGGAGGAGAGATACGGCTGAAGCACGGGCAGACCCTCGTCGATTAGTTCCTGCACCATCTTCTGCGGCAGACGCGCGCGCGGCAGAAACTGGTTCACCACGATGCCCTCGACCACCAGCCCGGCGTTATGGTCGGCGCGGATCTCGGCGATGTCTTCGAGCAGCGCATGGAGCGCCCGGCGCGAGAAATCGTCGCAATCGAAAGGGATGAGGCAGCAGTCGGTTGCGATTAGCGCCGAGCGAGTGAAGAAGTTAAGCGCAGGCGGGGTGTCGACGTAGATGAAATCGTACTCCTTGTCGAGTTCGGCGAGCGCCTCGCGCAGCTTGAAGATCTTGTATCGCGATTCCAGCTTGCCCTGCTGCTCGGCAAGCATGGGATGCGAGGGCAGCACGTCGAGACGGTCGAAGCGCGTGCCATGGACGAACTCGGCCGGTTTCTTCGGTCGCAGGGGGAAGCCGAGTACTTGCTCGAAGAAACCGGCGAGCGTCGGTTCGAGCTCCCGGCCGTGTTTGCCGAGCAGATACTGCGTAGAGTTACCCTGCGGATCGAGATCAATGACGAGGACGCGGGCGCCGGCCTCGGCGCTCACCGCGGCCAGGTTGCAAGCGATCGTGGATTTGCCGACACCGCCCTTGTGATTGAACACGACCCGTCGCATGGCTTCTCCTTTTTTACATGCGTCGCTTCACTGTATCTATGTAGCGCATCATAACGGACAGTGGGGGGATGTGCCAAATCGCAGGCGGCGATCCGACACCGGCGCCATACTGTTTCTAGCAGAAGCGACCCGAGACATACTAGATCTAGTAGGATCTGCCGACGGACGGTACGCGCCTACAGTGAGCCTCTGCAACTGGCCGGATAGAAGAGGCGGCGGAGTTGCGCGCGGCGGCAATCAGGTCGATTGATTAGCGTCGGCACTCCGAACAACGATGAGGACGTCGTATTCGTTGTTGGCTAAGCGTTTGAAGTGTGGTCAGTCCACTTGAGATCTTGTCGTCCTGAAATCCGCTACTCCAGGCGTCGTCGCCGCCTCATTGGGCAGGGGCAAAGTAAGAACAAATTCCGAACCTTGCCCGGGGCGCTTCCGGGGCCTCTTGAAGCGAACCTGTTAGGCGCGGAGCATCCAGACAGGATGCGGTCTTCTAATCGACTTTTGATCGGAGCAGCGCGAGATCCCTTTTCGTTAGGGAAGTGCCGGCGCGGAGCTTGCCATCAATCTTCGCCAATCGTGCGGCCAAACGCTCCAAGCGAGTAATCTTGCCCAGAACCTTCTTCCGCTTTTTCGCCTGAGAACTCGCCATCTGTCTCCCCCCTTGGATAAGAACACAGTGTAATGCTCGGCGGATAGCTTGGCAGCAACAAGCTCCAGGTACCCCATGGCTCCTTTCGACCGGCCATGTAGTCCTGGAAGTCAACCTCCGAGCACTGCAGGCATTTCCTTACCGCTTCCGAATCGCCCACCAGCCATACCGCCATGACAACAAGCCGTGCCGTGTTCGGAAGTTCGGGCGGAACCTCAACGCCATTGCGTTGCATCGGTTGACCGCCGTCGGCTACGCGGGCTCGACCGCGCGCCTACGCACCGGTAGATGAGAACGTCGGCATGTCCCGACACACGCCGCGGTTAAGCTTTAGCGCTGCAACCGTTACGTAGATCAATCACGGAGGAAAACGTCCACTGGCGGACGATCCTTTCCCTCGGCCCATCGCAATAGATCGTTAGGATCCACGCGTGCGGGGGTGCAGCTTCAAGGATGGCGCACATCACGACTTCGTAGGGGACGTCATAAACCATTTGACAACACGAGATGCGTTGGGGGGTTGCTCCATGTTGCCGAACTTGTTGGGATCCACCTTCCAGGCGACCTTCGTGGCTTCCTCCCGGCTGACCTCGAATACAAAGGCCCAGTCCTGCCGGGTGATCGGGAGACTGGCCATCCTGCGGATGAGCCATTTGAGATCGGGTTTCACATTGAATCCATTCCAGGCCCGCGTTGGCAATTCGCAGCATGCATACGATAGCGATGTCGGGACGTGGTTCGCGTGAGCGGGACCAACCAACCTGAAGGGCATTATTCGACTACGTCTTGCTAGTACGTACTAGCCATCACTGGCGCTTGCACCCGCGCGCCTGCGTATGCGTTATGACTTCCGCGCAGGCGTAGACGGGAAATCCGGCCAGCCGGGAGCTACAACAAGCGGCCGGCCCATATCCATGACCATGTCCGCACATCGCGTCGGTAAGGCTAGGCCCAGGATCAAGCGCTTATTGAGCGATGGCGCTTAGGGGCTGGTTATGGTGCACGTTTTAAGGAATCCCTTATCTTCGAGACCCCCGCGCCCACCCAAAAACAAAGGGGGGAGGGGGAGGAGTTCATTGGAGTACCTTCGGCCGAAGCGCTCGAGGTCCAAAGCCAATAGCACGCAGGGCGCGCCCGCGCGCTCGCAAAAGCGCTCGGCCCCTGCCAGAACAAAGCCAAATACGCGCTGGTAGAAGCGCACATGGCGCGGATTAACTTCAATCACCACGTCGGTTAGGCCTTGAACCACCCTCGTCACAAGGTAGGCCGACTGCACCAGCGCGTCGAGCGCCGCTCGCCAGTCCACGGCCTCTTCGATAGCCAGCTTCACGAGCTCCCCGATCCGCCGACCGTCGGTGCGCATCTCATGGACCTGATCGGCGTACGCCTTTTCCGCAAGCAGGCCCAGCGCCGTATCCCGCCGCACAGTGAGCGTTCCCATTAGTCGGCCCGCGTACTGCGCAAGCAAAACCACGCGCGAGCCGTCGTCCGAACAGGAGTTTGCAGAAGGCGCTTGCGCGTCCGTTTGATAGCCGCGCCAGGCATAACGCCGGCCGACCAATTCCTGGGCCGCACAAAGCTGGTCCGCTCGGACCGCAATAAAGGTGTCCCATCCGACGGGCGACGCTACCATTCGGCTCGGGCGCTCGAGCAGCGCCTGCGTCGCGGTGCTACAGGCTAAGCATCGACCCACCGCGGCTTACGCCTCATCAGCCGAGCAGAGTCACGACAACACACCCCCCGCCCGGTATCCCAAAACGGGAGCTGAAACCGGGATAGGGGTTCCTAGTCGTTTCCAGAACCGTGGTCAAAGCGGAAGCGGGAATCGTGCTCCGCGCTCCGATTGTCTGGAAAGTCTTGCGCACGTCAGCTTCGAAGCTTGGTGTACTTGAAGGATGAATCGAAGATGCGTTTCATAAACCTTCGTTTGAATTCACGCGTCGTACACGCGCGCCAGATTCGCAAAGCGCCTCACCTCTTCCTGATCGGCAAGCTCGTCATCGTCAATCTCCTCAATCTTGAAGAGCCGAGCGAGAGGCTTCGTATCGCTTTCGAAGTCCTCGCCGAAATCTTCTTCGTTCCAGCTTTCTTCTGGCAGCTTGTTCATATTCGAGTCTCCCCTAAGGTCCTCAACTTAGCGCATCGAAATCCCGTTGACCGCGCATGTCGTATTCGTCTCCTTATCGGTCAGCTGGATTCATTTATAGGACGGTAAAGGGAGGGCTGCCTTCATGCATGAGACGACCGCCAGGCGCTGACAGACGTAATACAACTAGGTGCTTAGTACCAACGTACCAAAATTCTCGCTCGGGGCCTCTCCCTAGGGATCTTAGGTTGCTCTGAACGGCGAAAGCGCAACGAGCGGTTGAAGGTACCCTTGCCAGATGGTTTCTGGTTAATCCCCAAAGGGTTCCCTTATTTGCCCCACCCCTACCCCACCCCTCAAAAACGGTGGGGACAGGCTTCCATCGTAGCTACTGCACGACGCCTTGGCGCTTACCCTCGCCCGCGCATGTATGTGCGTCATGAGGTTCTATCGTCGTGTTTAGCACCGGGGCACTGCTGCCGCTACGGATTTTCCTCTTTGGCCACTCCTGGGTGCAACGGCGAACCTAATTTGCAAGCGCCGGCAGGCGCCACGCCGCGCGCGGTGGCCGGCATCTTTTTGCGGGCGCCCAGCTTTACCGCTTTCAGCGGGCGCGCCGCGGTGCTGTACGTTAGCTAGTAAACGCCAATTGCCTGTGCCTAAGGCGCTTAAAGTGTTTCGCTAAATTGCGCCGATAAGATCTTCTAGCATCACGCAGGCTGGAAAATCTCGTAGAGAGGCGCTGACACTTGTCGCATCGCAGTGACTTGCAATTCCGCCACATCGTGTCAAAACTCACACGTCAACGCTTTTTTGGGAGCTACCAAATGAGAACTGTCTTCGACCCGTCGTTCAAGTACACGCGGAGCTTAGAGACTGACGTGCGCAAAACCTTCGAGAGGGTCCGCCGTCAGCAACGACAGGCCCGCGGCCGCGAGCAGGCCACGAGCCAGCCCGAGACCAAAGTCACGGTCCTCAAACTCGAGCAGTTCAATAAGGGCAAGCCGCAGCTAGGCGTAGGGTAAGGCGTAGGCTTTCGGTTCCTTCTAGGGGAGGGAACTATGGTCAGGTCACAAAAGAAGCGCGCATTGCGGAATACGAGGAGGACCCTAATCCGTCTCCAGCTCGGAGGGCATCCCACAAAGAGAACAGGTAAGAGCGGCGCTTGCGCAGTCCTAGAGCCGTCCTAACGAAGGCTGAAGTAGGGTCGATAAATAGACGTTGAGGGAATTCCCGTCGCTCAAGCGATTGCCAAGTAACGCCCCCTCTCGGCTCTGCTTCGGCTTGCCCGTGCGCGGGTCGATGCCTGGGGAAACAGCCCCCTTACTGCGGATCTCGTTGTACGTCGCTCGCTCGACCGTCAACGGGTCGAGCAGTTTGTTCTTCGGCCGTTTTTGGCCATATTGGACCCCATCGGTATGGACAGAGAAAGGTGTATTAGCGTTTGCTCTACTTTCGTGTCCTGCACTGATTTTCATTTAATTATTTAGTCGCCCAGCGGAGAATCAGCGTCCATGCCTCTTTGTTTTTATAGTGCAAGCCTCCGATGAAAGCCGTGCTCTGCAAACAGTTCGGTCCGCCCGATTCGCTCGTGCTCGAGGAGCTGCCCGCGCCGCGCGCCGGCGCAGGCGAGGTGGTGGTCTCGGTGAAAGCCGCGAGCGTCAACTTCCCCGACGTTCTCATCATCCAGAACAAGTACCAGTTCAAGCCGCCGCTGCCGTTCTCGCCCGGAAGCGAGCTCGCCGGGGTAGTGAAGGAGGTCGGCAGCGGCGTGCAGGACTGGAAGCCGGGCGACAAGGTGATGGCCTTCACCACCTACGGCGCCTTCGCCGAGGAGGTGAAAACCGAACCGTCCAGGCTTTTGAGAATTCCCGAAGGGATGTCGTTTACCGAGGCGGCTGCGTTCCTGCTCACTTACGGCACCACCGATCATGCGCTGCGCGACCGCGGCGCGCTGGCGCAGGGCGAGACGCTGCTCGTGCTTGGCGCCGCCGGCGGGGTCGGCCTCGCCGCGGTGGAGATCGGCAAAGCGCTCGGCGCGCGCGTCATCGCCTGCGCTTCGACCGACGACAAGCTTGCGGTATGCCGCGAGCACGGCGCCGACGCCACCATCAACTACGCGGCCGAGGACCTGCGCGAGCGCGTGAAGGCGCTCACCGAAGGACGCGGCGTGGACGTGGTCTACGACCCGGTCGGCGGCCCCTATAGCGAGCCGGCGTTCCGCTCGATCGCCTGGCGCGGCCGCCATCTGGTGGTCGGCTTCGCTGCCGGGGAAATCCCGAAGCTGCCGCTCAACCTCGCGCTCCTCAAAGGCGCCTCCGTCGTCGGCGTGTTCTGGGGCGACTTCGCGCGGCGTGAACCGAAGCGCTTCGCCGCTAGCGTGGACCAGTTGTCAACATGGTTTGCTGAAAAACGGCTGCGCCCGCACGTGTCGCAAACGCTGCCACTGGCGGAGGCGGCCGCAGCGCTAAAACTAATGGCGGCGCGCCAGGTAAAAGGAAAACTGGTTCTTACCGTATAGGGCGGGCGGCGTCGCCCTGCCCGAGCGGCCGCTGCATGTACACGCTGTCGACCCAGCGGCCGAACTTGAAGCCCACCGAGCGCAGCGTCCCGACGCGCAGGAAGCCGCACGCCGCGTGCACGCCGATCGAGGCGACGTTGGCGCTGTCGCCGATCACCGCGATCATCTGGCGGTAGCCCAGCGCCTCGGCGCGCCGCACCAGCTCCTCGAGCAGGCGCTTGCCGATGCCGCGCCCGGTCATGTCGTGCCGGATGTAGATCGAGTCCTCCAGCGCATAGCGGTAGGCGCTGCGCGTGCGGTAGGGCGAGCAATAGCCGTAGCCCGCCACGTCCACGCCGTACTCGGCCACGAGATAGGGCAAGCCGCGCCCGATCACGTCGCGATAGCGCCGGGCAAGCTCCTCCGCCGAAGGCGGCTCCTCCTCGAACGAGGCGAGCCCGCGCAAAACGTGGTACGCGTAGATCGAATGGATTGCCGGCAGATCCTCGGGCCGCGCCGGCCGTAGCTCGACCGCGACTTCAACGGGAATAGGCCGGCTCCTCGCGGTCCAGGATGCGCTTGAGCGCCTCGAAGTGCGCGCCGGAGTATTTCGGCGTATCGGCCAGGATCAGCCGGTAGGTCTCGCGCACCACTTCCGCCCTCACGGGGCGGAACCTTCCACCCATGGAGCGTGCGAGCACCTGCAGGCGGCATGCGCGCTCGAGATAGTAGAGAGCGTCGAACGCCTCGGCCACCGACGGCCCGACGACGATCACGCCGTGGTTGGCGAGGAACATCACGCGCTTGTGACCGAGCACGCGCGCCAGGCGGTCGCCTTCTGCGTTGTCGACCACCAGGCCGTTGTAGACGTCGTCGTAGGCGATGTCGTCGTGGAAGCGCAGTGCGTTCTGCTCCACCATCTCGAGCCGGCCGCCTTCGAGCAGCGTCAACGACGTCGCGTACGGCATGTGCGTGTGCAGCACGCAGGTCGCGCGCGGATTGGCGAGGTGGATGCGCGAATGGATGTAGAACGCGGTCTTCTCGAACTCGCCTTCTCCGTCGAGGACAGTTCCCTCGCCGTCCAATGCGAGCAGGTTCGAGGCGGTCACCTCGCTCCAATGCAAGCCGTAGCGGTTCAGGAGAAATCGCTTGCCGTCCGGCAGCATCACGCTGAAATGGTTGCAGACCCCCTCGTGCAGATCGAGGCGCACGGCGAGGCGGAAGGCTGCTGCGAGGTCGACGCGCATCGCGCGCTCGACCGCCGACGTCATTCCCCGTTCTTGGACTCCCATCGCGCGATTATAGAAAAGAAAAGGGCGCCCGAAGGCGCCCTTTTCCAGTTTCCACTGCCGAGTGCTACTTGTTCTTCTTCTCGTCGTAGCGCTCGCCCATTTCGTTGCCGACCGCGCCGCCGACGACGGCGCCGCCGACCGTGCCGATCGTGCTGCCGCCCGTTACGGCGGAGCCGATCACGCCGCCCGCGACTGCGCCGCCGACGGTGCCCTGCGTTTCACGCGATACGCCTCGATCATCGAGGGCCGAGCAGCCGGCGAGTCCGAGCACGATGCCGAATACAACAAAAATCTTGCTCATGTCATGGTCTCCGTTGTGAAAAAAGTCGAGAAAAGCGCCTGCCGCGCTAGGTGCAGCCGCGCAGCAGGAAGATGACGAACAGGACCGGAATGGGCACGCCCAAAGCCCAGAGCAGGATGTAGCCAAGCTTGCCTTCCTGCTTCCGGCGCCACTGTTGCAGCCTTTCCATATCTACCTCCTATCCGGTGGCGGATATGCGGGATAGCAGCAAGCACCGTGCCGCAGTCGGCTGCGGCTTGTGGGGATTCCCACTACATCGTCACTCGTCCATGTCCACTTCGACCTTGCGGTCGGACTCGAGGAAGACCCACGCGATGGCGAACCCCGCCATCACCGAGTAATCGCGCCGCATGAGCGGGCTCGTCTCGAACGCGGCGCCCTTCAGCGTGTCGTAGCGCGCGAAGCCGCCGACCCAGAAACGCGGAAAGCGGCGCGTGAGCGATATCAGCGCGAGCGAGCCGGAGTAACCGCCGCTCGCCTCGAACGCAGGACGTTCGAGCGTGGCAAACGCGGCCTCGACTCCATAGAAATAGTTGTGGTATTCGCGCGAGCCGAAGAGCGGTCCGGCCTGCATGCCGAGGTTCCACTTGACCCCGCCCAGTTCCGGCCGCGTGAAGAGGTGCAGATGAGGATAGGCCACCCATCCGATGTGCTTAGTGTGCGAGAGATCGGTCGCGATCGCCGCGCGCACGGGAACACGCGCCTCGAATGACCACTCGCGCGCGCGGTCGCGCGCCAGCGTGACGTCGAGGCGCGGCCCGATCTCCAGCGTGGGGTCGAGCTCGGGCATGCCCTGGCGCGCGCGGTTCTCGCCGGAGTCCACCGGCGGCGTCGCGTTGAGGCTGAGGTTGAGCTCGACGCGCTCGGACTCGAAGAAGATGCCGCGCGCCCCCTGGCGGTCGACGCGGAAGCGCTCGCCGCGGTAGATGAGGTACGGAAAGGGCAGGACGTAGCCGCGGCTTTCATCCGAACCGCGATAGTCCGGCAGCGATAAACCGGTCGCGCCCAGCCCGAATTCCCACTCGGGCCGCAGCTCGGCATGCGCGGCCGCGGCCCAGAGCAGCGCCGCGAGTAGTGCGCCGCGGCGCCGCCTCAACCGCTAGTCATCCTGCAATACCGCGGTCACCAGCGTCTTGCCGACGAGGAAAGCGACGATCGCGTGGCCCGCGCGCGTCGGATGGATCCCGTCCCAGAATAAATGGCGATCGCGTTGCGCGCACCGGAAGAGCGGTGCAACGTTGGGCCGGATGCACGCCTCGGTCGCGTCGCCAAGGCCGTATCGGCGCGGGTTGCCCTGAAGGACGATCGAAAACAGCCAAGGCTTGAGCAGCGCGAACAGCACGACCGTCTCCTCCCCCGAGACGCCTTTTGAAGGCTTGCGAGGACGCTAATGGCGCGGGGGAGGGCTGTCAATCCCGCGCAGGAGGACTATCACGGCGCGGGCACGTAGTGCTGCAGCTCGGCTCCGCTCTTCTTGACCTCTTCCTTGCCGAGGAGCAGCGGCACCGTCTGGTTGCCGACCCAGCGGCCGACGAACCGGCCGTAATTCGGGCTGAGCGGATTGCCGCTCGTGCCCCCCGCCCAGATCGAGGCGCCGCGGCTCGCGTCGCCGGCGAGCTCGTAGACCGAGCGGTGCACCGAGCCGAAGCTGTAGACGAAATCCTGCGCCGTGGCGGCGCGCACGTTGAAGGAGGCCGGGTCGACGGTCTGGAAGCCGCCGTCGGTCGGGATCGGCGGAATGCTGAACGGCGCGCCGAGCGCATGGTTCAGCGCGATGCGTTGCAGCGCGCCCCACCGGTAGTCGTCGAGGTTCGTCGATCCGCCGAACAGCGCCGGCAGGCGATCGAGCGCTTCGCGCAGGCTCGTCAGCAGCCAGAAGTCGCGCCGGTCGGCGGCCGCGGCGATGCCGGGCGCGGCGAAGAAATCGATGCCCGAGGCGCCGACGCCGCCGTTTGCCGCGAAGTGATCGAGCAGATGACGCAACGCGGCGACCGTGTCCTGCTCGTCGGGCTTGGGCAGGGCGCCGAGCCGCGCATCGATCACGTTCGCGATCAGCCGCGCGCGCCAGATGGCGTGGATCGACGCTTCGACGCTTTGCGTCGGCGTCGAACCGTTCCATGCGCGCAAGCGCGCAATCGCGGCCGCGACCGCGGGATCGGCGGCAAGGCCGGCCAGCGCGGGCACGCCGCTCGCGGGCGCGCGATCGAACGCGGCGACGAGATACGGCTTGAACACCTCGGCGTCGCGCAGGACGTTGTCGCCCTGCACCGCCTGCATCTCCTCGAAGGACACGCGCTGGTCGCCGCTCTCGAGCAGCTCGCGCAGCCGCGTATTGATGCGCTGGGCGCGCAAGCCGCGGTTGAAGGAATAGGCGAGGTAGAAAAGGCCGCCCCCCGGCCGCAGCTGGTTGAGCGGGCTGTTGTCGCGCGTGATCCCGAGCGGGTCATTGTTGGCGTTGACGAACCAGCCCGCGGGCGGGTTGACGATCTGCGGCATCTCGGCGAACGGAATGATCTCGCGCGGCGTCGCCTGCTGCGGCTGCGGATTGCGCACGCCCAGCCATTCGTTGCCGCCCTGGCCGTTGCGCACGAACCACGGAGGGGAGCCGTTGACGCTGCGCGACTCGAGGTCCTCTCTCACCGGAACCTCGCCCGCGCTGAAGAAGGCGATGTTGCCCTCGACGTCGGCATACACGAAGTTCTGCGCGCCGGCGTCGAAGCGCTGCAGCGCGTCCTTGAACTCGTCGAGGTTGCGCGCGCGGTTGATCATCAGGAATGCCTCAAGCTCCTGGGTCGGGCCGAAACCGACCCATTGCACGCTCAAGGCGGCGCCGGTGGCGTTATCCAGCCTGACGATCGGCCCGCCGTCGCGGCGCGCCATCACCAGCGTCGCCGGCGGTATCGTGGACGAGGGCGCAACCACGACCAGGTCGTTCGCTATCCCGTTGCCCAGCACGTTGGCGCGGAAGACTTGCGGAATCGGTATCAGCGGCTCGCGCGCGCCCAGGTAGAGGGTCGACAGGCCGCTCGGCGAGCTTGCATCCGGCACCACCTGCTCGCTGAACCAGTCGGTGACGTCGGTGAAGCTGTTGGTGGTACCCCAGGCGATGTGGCGGTTGTAGCCGTGAATGATGCCCGGGGCGCCGGCCACGCTGTGGCCGAAAACCGGCTCCTCGTCGAGCTCGAGCCCCATCGGATAAAACAGGGCGGGAATGGAAAGCGTCACGTGCGGGTCGTTCGCCACGAGCGGCCGGCCGTCGCGCGCGCGCGCGCCCGAGATCGCCCACAGGTTCGAGCCACCGCGCGCCTCGCGCGAGAGCGCGCCGCGAAACGCGGACAGCTGGCGCGTGCGCTCGAGGTGGCCGCGAATCAGCCTGGCCGACCCCTCGTCCGCCTGCTGGACGGCCGGCAGTGCGATTCCGCCCTTGAGGAGCGCGCTCGCGCCGGCCATCGCGTCGGGGACCGTGGCGTCCGGCTCGAAGCCTGCCGAGCGCCAGAGATCGTCGTGGAACAGCTTGGTCGCGCTCGCCGGGCCCAAGGCCGCGGCGTAGCTCAGAAACGCGACGGTGGCGACGGTGTCGTCGTCGAAGGATTGCTGCCAGGTGATCAGCTTGCCGACGGCCACGCTGTCGAGCGCCGACCACGGCGCGAACGCCGTGAGCTCGAGCGCGCCGTACTCGATCGGCAAGGGATGCGTCGCGGCCCAGGCGTTGACGCCGTCGGCGTAGGCCTGCAGCGCGTTGCGCGTGCGCGGAGACGCCGCGTCGTAGGAGCGTTGCGCCGCGCGCCGCAGACCGAGCGTGCGCAATGCGACGTCGTTCGCGAGCGCGGCCGGACCCACGAGCTCGGCGTAGGTCCCGCTCGCCAGGCGCCGGAACGAATCCATCTGGAACAGGCGCTCGCGCGCGTGCGTCCAGCCCTGCAGGAAATAAAGATCGTGCTCGTTGTTTGCGCGCACGTGCACGATGCCTTCGCCGTCGGTGCTGATCGTGGCGGACTCGTGCAGGCCGGCGAGCTGCGCGGGCGCCTGCGCCCAGGCAGTCTCGAACGACAGGAATAGGCACGCGGCAAGGTGCAACCCGACGGCTCGAACCATGGCTCTCTCCCTTGTAGTGAATCGTCGGATCGAGTCTCGCCCGCAGCGCGCGCCGCGCCTATCCCGTATTTGGGTGACGCACCAAAAAAAAGGCCGCCCGAAGGCGGCCTTTCGTTGCAGCAGCTTGTTGTTACGAGCCGCCGCCGGCGGTCGCTGCGGTCTCCGCCGCGGGCGTTTCGGGCGCGGCGGCCGGAATCTCGGCGAGCACCGGCTCGGCGGCCTGCGCCTTGCGGATGTTGTGGTACGCGAGGCCGGTTCCCGCCGGGATCAGGCGGCCGACAATGACGTTCTCCTTCAGGCCGCGCAGCCCGTCGCGCTTGCCCATGATCGCCGCC
>DASRIR010000326.1:0-23320 GCA_035649875.1 Burkholderiales bacterium
GATCTTCTTCGAAAGATCGCCCTTCGCGACCGCGGTAGTCACCTCCGCGATGTTCCTCACCTGGCCGGTGAGGTTCGCCGCCATCGAGTTCACGTTGTCGGTGAGGTCCTTCCACACCCCGGCGACGCCCTTCACCTGCGCCTGGCCGCCGAGCTTGCCCTCGCTGCCGACTTCCTTCGCCACGCGCGAGACCTCGCCCGCGAACGCGTTCAGCTGGTCGACCATCGTGTTGATGGTGCTCTTCAGCTCGAGGATCTCGCCCTTCACGTCGACGCCGATCTTCTTCGACAGGTCGCCCTTGGCGACCGCGGTGGTCACCTCGGCGATGTTCCGCACCTGGCCGGTGAGGTTCGCCGCCATCGAGTTCACGTTGTCGGTGAGGTCCTTCCACACGCCGGCGACCTCGGGGACCCGCGCCTGGCCGCCGAGCTTGCCCTCGGTCCCGACTTCGCGGGCCACCCGGGATACTTCACTCGAAAAGGCATTGAGCTGACCGACCATCGTGTTGACGACGGTGGCGAGGCGCAGCGCCTCGCCGCGCAGCGGCCGGCCTTCGGTCTCGAGCACCATGGTCTGCGAAAGGTCGCCCTTCGCGACGCTGCCGATGACCCGCGCCACCTCGGTGACGGGGTACATCATGTCGGTCACCAGCATGTTCATGGAATCGACCACCTCGGCCCATGCGCCCGAGGCGCCCGGAACGCTCATGCGCTGCCCGACCTGCCCTTCGCGGACTACCTGGTCGGCGACGCGCGCGATTTCGGCGGCCTTCGCCTCCTCGAGCTCGACCACGTCGTTGAAGGTCTGGGCGATCTCGCCGTCGATGCCGGTAAGGTTCAGCGGCATGCGCACCGAGAAGTCGCCGCGCTTGAACGCGCGCAGCGACTTCAGGAGCTCGCCCCTGTCCAGCATCATCTGGAGTCCTGCCTGGATGGAGTCCATAGGTTTGTTCTAGCTAGGAAAAACAAGCGAATCGTAGGGGTGATGCCGGACAGGGGGTATCACCAAACCCCCCTGGGTGCTGTAGCCGTTCTACTACAAGAAAATGGGCCAGGACCCTCTTGTTCAGAAAAGGGGTCAGGACCCTTTTTTCTAATCCACGAGATGGTGCGCGATCGCGTAGTGCATCAGCTCCGCGTTCGACTTCATGTTCATCTTGCGGAGGATGCGCGTGCGGTGGGTGCTCACCGTGTTCGGGCTGAGGAACAGCTCGTCGGCGATCTGGCGCACGGTTTTTCCCGAAGCGATCATCCACATCACCTGGTACTCGCGGTCGGAAAGCGTCTCGTGCAGCGGCTTGCCGCGGTTGTCCTCGAGCTCGAGCGCGAGCTTTTCACCGAGCGTCGGCGTGACGTAGCGCCCGCCGCCCGCCACCTTGCGGATGGCGCTCACCAGCTCTTCCGGTGCGGACTCCTTGGTGAGATAGCCTGCAGCGCCCGCCTTGAGCGCCCGCACCGCGTAGCGGTCCTCGGGATACATCGAGAGCACCAGCACCGCGCGGCCGGGATAGCGCTGGCGCAGCTCCTTGATCAGCTCCAGGCCGTTCTTGCCTGGCATGTTGTAGTCGAGCACCGCGACCTCCCACGGCACGCGGCGCGAGAGCTCGACCACTTCCTGCCCGTTGCGCGCCTCGCCGACGACGGTGAGGTCCTGCTCGACGGCGAGCATCTGCCGCAAGCCCTGCCGCACTACCGGGTGATCATCGGCGATGAGGACTTTCATTTGGTCTTCCTGCTAAGTGGAATCGTCACCGACACGCGTGTGCCGTGCCCGGCGGTGCCGGTGATGCGAACATCGCCGCCGAAAAGCAGCGCGCGCTCCTGCATGCCGAGCAGCCCGAGCGACTTGCGCGCGGTGAGCTCGCTTTCCTGAATGCCGACGCCGTTGTCGACCACCTCGAGCGAACACTCGGCCTCGGTGACCGCGAGCTCGATGTCGACGCGCGTGGCGCGCGAGTGGCGCGCGACGTTGGTCAGGATCTCCTGGAAGATGCGGAACATCGTGGTCGAGATGTCGATATCGAACTTGGTCTCGGCCGGCAGCTTCGCCCGGCAGCGGATGCCGGTGCGCTTCTGGAATTCCTTTGCCTGCCAGCCGACCGCGGCCACCAGCCCCATGTCGTCGAGCATCTCGGGGCGCAGGCCGGTAGCGATCTTGCGCACGGTCTGCACCGTCGAGTCGATCAGCGCGCACATCGAGTCGGTCTTCTCGATCAGCGGCTTGTCCTTCAGGCGCTTGGCGAGCCAGGTCACCTCCATCTTCAGGCCGGTGAGCACCTGGCCCAGCTCGTCGTGGATCTCGCGGGCGATATGCGCCCTTTCTTCCTCTCGAATACTGATGAGATGCGCCGCCAGGCGCCGCAGCTTGTCCTCCGACTCGCGCAGCCGCTCGGTCTTGCGGAACAGCTCGACGAACACCGCGACCTTGGACTTGAGCACGTCGGGGATCACCGGCTTCATCAGGTAATCGACCGCGCCCACCTCGTAGCCGCGGAACATCGAGGTCATCTCGTCGGCCGCCGCGGTGAGGAAGATGATCGGCGTGGACTTGGAGCGGTCGCGCGTGCGGATCAGGCGCGCGGTCTCGAAGCCGTCGATGCCCGGCATGCGCACGTCGAGCAGGATCACGGCGAAGTCGTTGCGCAGCGCGAGACGCAGCGCCTCCTCGCCCGACTGCGCCACCATCAGGTTCTGGCCGAGGGTGGACAGCAGCTCCTGCAGCGCGAACAGGCTCTTCGGCTCGTCGTCGACGAGCAGGATCTTGGCCTTCTCGGTAACGGAGTCCTGCGGCGACTCCGCTTCCAATGCCGCCGGATGAGCGAGGTCGTTCACCCGACCAACTGGTGCCGCACCGCGTAGTGCACTAGCGCCGCGTTGCTGGTGAGGCCGAGCTTGCGCAGGATGCGCGTGCGGTAGGTGCTCACGGTCGAGGGCGAAAGCCCCATCTCTTTCGCGATCTCGCTGATCTGCTTGCCGGTGGCGAGCAGCCACATCACGCGGTACTCGCGATCGGATAATTTTTCATGGAGCGCTTTCTGCGGATCGCTCGAGCATTCGCTCGCCAGGATCTCCGCGAGCGACGCGGAAACGTACTTTCCGCCATTCGCCACCTTGCGCACCGCAGTCGCGAGCTCCTGCGGCGCGCTGTCCTTGGTGATGTAGCCGGCGGCGCCGCCGCGCAGCACGCGGCTGCCGTGCACGTCCTCCGAGTGCATCGAGAGGATCAGCACCGGCCGCCCCGGGAATTCCTTCTTCATGTCGCCCAGCAGGTCGAGCCCGCTGCGGCCGGGCATGGTGAAGTCGAAGATCGCCATGTCCCATTCGAGCTTGCGCGCCAGCTCGAGCGCTTCGTCGCCGTTGGTCGCCTCGCCCACTACGGTGGCGGACGGGTCCGCGGCCAGCATCTGCTTGAGGCCGTGCCGCACGATCGGATGATCGTCTGCAATCAAGATACGCATGTATTTCTCCCCTGCGCGTTCGCCTGCATTTGTAGGTGCGAAAAGTATATGCACCCGCAGCACGCTTGGCCATCAAAAACGCCGCTCCCAAACCGAAAAAATTTCCTGACGTAGCAAGGAGTTGACACGCGTGTCGGTGCTGTCCCGACAGCGTCGTCAAACGCGCGAGGACGTGAAAGTCGTGCGCCTGCGACATGCGCATCGTGTGCGTAAACAGTCACTTGAGGTTTTCCAAGTGCGCCGCGTCGTCGTCGCCCTACAGCCGAGTAGCGGTTCGCCCTACGTTTTGTAGTTAAGCCGTTGATTCCACTTGTAGTGGATTCAGTGGCATGGCTCGTGCTCTGGCGACCCCGCGTTTCCCATTGCCAAGAAAAGGGAGGTTTTGCCAATGCGTTTCCAGAAAACTCCGATCGCGCTCGCCGCGATCACCATGCTCGGCGCCGCGTTCACCGCGCAAGCCGCGCCCACCGTGACGTTCTCGGAGCCGGACGGCGGCGAGACATTCTCGCAATACACCAGCAACTCGAGCGCGTGCGAAGCCACCGGATCGCGCATCGCCAGCGTGACCTTCTCGCTCCGCCGTTCGGGCACGAGCACCTGGACCACGCTCAACACGGACAGCAGCTCGCCATGGCGCTGCACGATCGATCCGAGCCGCTTCGCCACCGGACAGTACGTGCTGCGCGCAGTGGCGCGCGATAGCAGCGGCGCCACGGCCTCGACTTCCCGCACCATCAATATCGTCAACAACACCGCCAACACCGGACCGACCGTCGCATTCAAGACGCCGACCAGCGGCAAGGTGCTGCCTTCGGGCGGCGGCCTGTCGACCTGCGAGGTAAGCGCGTCGGATCCGAACGGCGTGCAGAAGGTCGAGTTCTACATGAACGACGTGCTGTACAAGACCGACACCGGCGCGGCGTGGACCTGCACCTTCTCGGCCGGAAGATTTCCGAACGGCTCATATGTCCTGAAAGCCGTCGCGACCGACAAGCTCGGCGCCAAGGGCCCGGCCGCGCAGATCAACCTCACGATCGGCGGCACTACGACGACGCAGAACAGCGCGCCGAGCGTGGCAATCACCCAGCCGCAAGCGGGCGCGACCATCGCGGCACCGGTCAGCGGCACGGCTTGCGCGGCGAACGCCTCCGACACCGACGGCTCCGTCACCCGGGTCGACTTCACGCTGAGCAACTCGAGCGGCTCGACCCCCGTCGGCAGCCCCACCGCGGCGCCGTACCAGTGCGCGATCAACACCGCGAGCTTCGCGAACGGCACCTACACGCTGACCGCGACGGCGACCGATGACAAGGGCGCGAAGAAGTCGACCTCGCAGTCCCTGACCGTCAACAAGCTGGTCTCCGACGGGCCCACCGACGGCGGCGGCAGCACGAGCGCGGTCTCGTCCGCGCACATCATCACGCGCGCGAGCGCCGATGCCGCGTTCTCGACGCAGAACGGCTACACCGCCCAGGTGATCAACACCTACACCTCGGCGAACAGCATCCCCGAGTCCGGCATCCACGGCACCGTGCTGCCGACCGGCGAGACGCTGCGCCTCGGCAAGGAAGCCGATCCGGCGAACTCGACGCGCAAGGCGCTCGCGTTCCAGGTGCGGAACAGCGACCCGACGACCTCGTCGGGCAAGCGCGCCGAGCTCTCGATCAGCCCCAACATCGAGATGAACAAGGTCTACTGGATCGCGTTCCGCGCCTACATCCACGACTGGGGCACGCTCGCCACCAGCGACAACGCGCTGTTCGGCTGCCAGATGCACTCGGGCGACAACAACGCCGGCGTCGGCGGCCCGTCCTTCGGGCTCTACACCACGCAGACCGGCCGCACCTTCCGGGTTCAGGCGCGCTACAGCGAGAACGCCGATCCGGGCACCGGCGGCGTCAGCATGAAGTTCGCCGAGTACCCGATCCCGTTCGAGCAGTGGACCGACTTCGTGGTCAAGTTCAAGCACAACACGTCGGGCAACGGCTTCCTGCAGGTGTGGATGAACGGCCAGATGATCACCAACTACACGGGCAGCCTCGGCTACAACACCGGCATGAAGGACTACGCCAAGTTCGGCTACTACAACTGGACGGCGGCCAACATGAACGCGGTCCCGCGCAAGGTCATGCTGCGCGAGCCGCACATCGTGGCCGATCCGACCGGCTCGACCTACACGCACGACCAGCTGAGAGCGCTGGTCAACGGCGGCTCGAGCAGCTCGAGCACCGTGGTCGCGGGAAGCACGACCGGCGGCACGAGCGGCGGCTTGTGCTCGACCATCGAGTGCGCGGCGCAATAAGGACCCACGCCATGCTCCGTTCACGCGGCTTCACGCTGCTCGAGCTTCTGGTGGTGATCGTGATCATCGGCCTCCTGGCCGGCTACGTCGCCCCGCGCTACTTCTCGCAGGTCGGGAAGTCCGAGACCCAGGTCGCGCGGGCGCAGATCGACGCGCTCGAAAAGGCGCTCGATACGTACCGGCTGGAGCACCGCCGCTACCCGAACGCCGAGGAAGGACTCTCGGCGATCGGGCCGTACCTGAAGAAGGCGGTGCCGAACGATCCCTGGGGCCGGCCTTACGTGTACCGCGCGGGCGGGCAGCGCGGCGAGTACGAGCTGTTTTCGTACGGCCGCGACGGCAAGCCCGGCGGCACGGGCGACGACGCCGACATCGGCGTAGGCACGCAAGCCGGCTCCGAAGTCTCGCTCCGGAACTAGCAACACCATGCAGTTCAACGTCCTGGCTGTCGATTCGCGCCAGCAGGTGGTGGCGCTCAATCTGGAGGCGGCGAGCGAAGCGCTCGCCGCCGACCAGGCGCGCGCGCGGGGTTTGAATGTCGTTTCCCTCGAACGCAAAGGCCTCCGTCTCCCCGGTCGCAAAGCCCGGTTTCCGGCGACCCTGTTCTCCATGGAGCTGCTGTCGCTCCTCGAGGCGGGCCTCAACCTGGTCGAGGCCTTGCAGACGCTCTCGGACAAGGAAAACAACGAAGTTCTTCCCGCGATCCTCGCCTCGATCCGTCGCGGGGAGCCTTTTTCGCAGGCCGTGGCCGCGCTGCCGCAGCACTTCTCTCCGCTCTACGTCGCCACGATCAAGGCCGCGGAGCGCACCGGCAACGTGGCCGAGGCGCTCGGCCGCTACATCGCCTACCAGGAAGAGATCGAGCGCGTGCGCAAGAAGATCGTCTCCGCGAGCATCTACCCGGCGATCCTGATGAGCGTCGGCGGCCTGGTGCTCGCGTTCCTCATGTTCTACGTCGTGCCGCGCTTCGCGCGCGTGTACGAGGACATGGCCGGCACGCTGCCCTTGTTCTCGAAGCTGCTGCTGTCGTTCGGCGGCTTCATTGGCAACAACGCCGTGGTTCTCGCCATGGCCTTCGCCGGGCTCGTCGGCGGTGCGGCTTGGGCACTGTCTCGCGCCGACGTGCGCGCGTGGCTCAACCTGCAGCTCTGGCGCGTACCGGCGCTCGGCAAGCGCATGAAGGTGTACCAGCTTGCGCGGCTCTACCGCACCACGGGCATGCTGCTGCGCGCCGGGATACCCGCGGTGCGCGCGCTCGACATGGTGCGCGACCTGCTCGACGCGCATCTACGTCCGCAGTTAATGAAAGCAAAGCGTTCTATTGAGCAAGGCCAAGCCATGTCCGCGGCGCTCGGCGCGGTGGGCCTCGCCACGCCGGTGGCGGCGCGCATGATGGTGGTGGGCGAGCGCAGCGGCGACATGGGCCAGATGCTGGCGCAGATCGCGCGCTTCCACGACGACGAGGTGGCGCGCGCCATCGAGTGGTTCACCAAGGCCTTCGAGCCGGTGCTGATGGCGGTGCTCGGCATCGCGATCGGCGGCGTGGTGGTGCT
Organism: Burkholderiales bacterium; assembly: GCA_035649875.1. Classification (GTDB taxonomy): domain Bacteria; phylum Pseudomonadota; class Gammaproteobacteria; order Burkholderiales; family SG8-39; genus SCGC-AG-212-J23. The sequence continues at coordinate 7,313 of DASRIR010000326.1, forward strand.
CATGTACATGCCGATCTTCGAGCTCGCGGGGAGCATCCGATGATTGCCGAGCTCGCCACCCGGCTTCACATGCCTTGCATTTCGATCGACGCCATGCGGGAGTGCGCACCGGCGTTCGACCTCATCCCCTACGGCGAGGCGGCGCGCCGCGCGTGCGTCGCGCTGCGCGACGCCGACGGCGCGGTCTCGATCGCGCTCGGCGATCCGTTCGACCTCGACACGCAGGACTGGCTGGAAGAGCGCCTCGCGGCGCCTTTCCGCTATCGCCTCGCGCAGCGCGAGGACGTGGAAGCGTTCCTCGCCCAGCAGGAAGCCGGCCTCAAGGCGCTCGACGGGGTAACGTCGAACCCCGACCGCCCGGAGGCGGGCGCGGGCCCGCAAACCGAGGAAATCTCCTTCGAAGCGGCAGCGGAAGCCGACAGCACCGTGGTTCGCCTGGTCAGCTCGACGCTCTACGACGCGCTCAAGGCCGGCGCGAGCGACGTGCACCTCGAATCGACCGCCAACGGGCTCGCGATCAAGTACCGCGTCGACGGGGTGCTCACGCCCGCCGGCACCATGCCGGGAACCGAGCTTGCCGAGCAGGTGATCTCGCGCATCAAGGTGATGTCGGAGCTCGACATCGCCGAGCGCCGCGTGCCGCAGGACGGGCGCTTCAAGGCCCGGCATCGAAACGGAACCGAGGCAGGCCGCGACATCGACTTCCGCGTTTCGGTCATGCCCAGCGTCTACGGCGAGGACGCCGTGCTGCGGATTCTCGACCGGCGCGCGCTCACCGACCAGGTGCAAGGCTTGTCGCTGGAAGTGCTGGGCTTCGACCCCGACATGCGCCGGCGCCTGTCGGATCTGTCGAAAGAGCCCTACGGCATGCTGCTCGTGACCGGACCGACCGGCAGCGGCAAGACCACCACCCTCTACGCGGTGATTTCGGAAGCGAACCAGGGCCTCGACAAGATCATCACCATCGAGGACCCGGTCGAGTACCAGCTGCCGGGCGTGTTGCAGATCCCGGTGAACGAGCAGAAGGGCCTCACGTTCGCGCGCGGGCTGCGCTCGATCCTGCGCCACGACCCCGACCGCATCATGGTGGGCGAGATCCGCGATCCGGAGACCGCCGAGATCGCGGTGCAGTCGGCGCTCACCGGCCACCTGGTCTACACCACGGTGCACGCGAACAACGCGATCGACGTGCTGGGCCGCTTCCAGCACATGGGGGTCGACGCCTACAACCTGGTGTCCGCGCTGAACGGCGTGCTCGCGCAGCGGCTGGTCCGGGTGTTGTGCAAGCCGTGCGCGGGCAAGGGTTGCCCCGAGTGCCGGGCCACCGGATTCAAAGGGCGCAAGGCGATCGGCGAGCTGGTGGTGCTGAACGACGAACTGCGCGAGCTGATCGTGGCGCGCGCCCCGGCAAGGAAACTCAAGGACGCGGCGCGCGCGGCGGGCACCGTGCCCCTGCGCGATGCCGCGATGGCGCTGGTGAAGGCCGGCGAAACCACTCTCGAGGAGATCAACCGTGTCACTTTCGTGGCTTAAGAGGAAGCACCTGCGCATCGGCCTGGGCGCGAAGCGCGTCATGGTCTCCGGCACCAAAGGGATCGAACTGGGAGCGGTCGAGGTCGAGGCCGTCGACGGCTGGCGCGCGGCGCTCGAGGCGCTGCCCGCGATCCTGAAGTCGCACGCAAGCCGCGAGGCGAGCGTGGTGCTCGCCGACCAGTTCGTGCGCTACGCGCTGCTGCCGTGGAGCCAGGCGGTGAAGAGCCGCGAGCAGTGGCTCGCGCTCGCGCGCCATCGCTTCTCGGCGCTGCACGGCGCCGCGGCGGCCGCGTGGGAGGTGAAGGTGACCGAGACCGCGCCGCTCGGCGCGCGCCTTGCGTGCGCGGTGGACCGCGAGCTGATCGAGGCCCTGGCCTTCGCTTTCGTCGGCGCGAACGTCAAGCTGATGTCGGTGGAGCCCTTCCTGGTGGCAGCGTTCAACCGCATCCGCCAGACGGTGGGCAACGGCTCGTGCTGGATCGTGGTCGAGGAGCCCGGCCGCCTGACGCTCGCGCTCATCCAGCGCGGCGCGTGGGTCGCGATCCGCAGCCGGCGCAGCGACGATCGCTGGCGCCTGGCGCTGCCCGAGATCCTCGAGCGCGAAGGCGCGTTCCTCGGCCTCGACCGGCCGTGCACCCGCGTCATCGTGTGCGCGCAGGGCGAGTTCGACCCGCAGATCCACGACGCCTGGCGCGCCCAGGCGATGAGCTACCGCGACCTCGCGCTCGCCTGGGAATGATGCAGAAAATCCACATCGACTTCGGCGGCACGCGCCGCGGATCGCCGTGGCTCGGGAAGCTGCTGCTCGCCGTCGCGGCGGCAATCTGCCTGGACGCCGGGCTCTCCTACTGGAGCCTCGCCCGGTCGATGCGCGAGAACGAGGCCCGGCTCGAGCGCCGCGCGCCCGGCCCTGCGCTCAAGGTGTCGCCGCAGGAGCTCGCCGCGGTGCGCGAGACCGTGCAGCGCCTCGCGCTGCCCTGGGACGAGCTGTTCGCGGCGCTGGAAAGCGCCGCGAGCGACAAGGTCGCGCTTACGGTAATCGAGCCCGACGCCGCGAAGGGCACGGTGATGATCTCCGCGGACGGCAAGGACTACCTCGCCGCGCTGAGCTACGTCTCCAACCTGAGCCATACCGAAGGCCTCGAGCGCGTGCAGCTCGTGCGCCACGAGCAGAAGGAGAATGCCGTGAGCTTCGCCGTGTCCGCCGCGTGGGGCGGGAAATGAAGCGCCTCATCGACCACGTCGGCATCACCGGCGTCGCGGCACTGGTCCTGCTCGCCGCGGCGGTCGCGTTCTCGAGCTTCGTGCTGCGGCCGCTCGAGGCGCGCGGCGCGCTCATGCAGGAGCGGCTGTCGCGCAAGGCGCCGGCGGCGACGGAAGGAGAACTGAGGGGGGCCTCCAAGGTCGCCGCGGTCTACGAGTACCTGAAGAAGCCGGAAGAGACCACCGACTGGCTGGCGAAGCTGCACGGCATCGGCACCGCGACCGGCGTGCAGCTCAGGTCGGCGACCTACCGCAGCCAGCCGAGCGAGGGCCGCATCGAGCGCTACGAGATCGTGCTGCCGGCGACCGGCAGCTACGGCCAGATCCGCGACTTTCTCAAGCGCGCGCGCGCCGAGATTCCGGTGATGTCGGTGGATCAGGTGAAGCTGGCGAAGGACGGCGCGAACCGCGGCCTGGTCCAGGCCGAGATGCGGCTCACCCTTCACATGGTGAAGTCATGACGAAACGACGCCTCGCCCTGGCGGTCGGAGCGGCAGTCCTCGTGGTCGGCGTAGTCGCCGGGCGCGAGCGGCCGACCATCGAAATCATCCCGTCGCGCGCGGCCGCGGTCGCGCTCGACGACGGCATCGACCTCGACAAGCTGCGCCGCGGCGAGGCGAGCCTGCCGCAGAAGGATCCGTTTGCGCAGAATTTCGGCGTTGCCAAGGCGGCCGCGATGCCGACCGTTTCCGCGAAACCCGAGGCGCCGCCGTTGCCGTTCCAGTACTTCGGCCGGCTGACCGAGAACGGCAAGACCGAAGTCTTCGTGATGCGCGGCGAGGAGCTGCTCAGCGTCGCGGCCGGCCAGAAGCTCGGCGACTACCGCGTCGACCAGGTCGCCGAATCGCGCATCAGCTTCACCTACCTGCCGCTCAAGATGCCGCAGACCCTCGAACTGCCGAAGGTGACCCAATGAAAAAAATCCACACGCTCCTGATCGCGGTTTTCATCGCCGGCTGCGGCGGCTCCGAGTCCCTCCAGAAGGGCCAGGACCTGATCGAGTCCGGCAACGAAGAGCAGGGCCTGATCCGCCTCGAGGAGGCGGTGCGCGCCAATCCGAAGGACACCGAGCTGCGCAACTACTACCTGCGCAACCGCGCGGTGGCGGTCCAGCGCTACCTGCAGACCGGCGACAACGCCCGCGCCTCGGGCGCGATCGACGCGGCGGAAGTCGCCTACCAGCGCGCGCAGCGCCTGGATCCGGACAACACCAACGCGCAGGCCGGCCTCGATTTCGTGGCGCGCGAGCGGGCGACGCAGGGCCTGGTGCGCGAAGCGCAGGACGCCATGAAGCGCGGCGACAACGAGGCCGCGCTCGCCAAGGCCAAGGAAGTGCTGGCCGCGAACCCGTCGCAGCGCGACGCGCGCGCGATCCTGCGCAGGGCCGAGGAGCAGAAGGTGAAGGCCGAGGCGACCAGCCCGCAGCTTGCCGCCGCGCTCAAGAACACGATCACCCTCGAGCTGCGCGACGCGCCGGTGCGCAGCGTGTTCGAGCTGATCTCCAAGCGCAGCGGCCTCAACTTCGTCTACGACCGCGACGTGCCGCCCGACCTGCGGATCACCGTGTTCGTGCGCGACACCACGATCGAGGAAGTGCTGCGCTTCGTGCTGGTGACGAGCCAGCTCGAGCGCCGCGTGCTCAACCCGAACACCGTGCTCATCTACCCGAACACGCCGCAGAAGGCGCAGGCCTACCGCGAGCTCACGGTGAAGAGCTTCTACCTCGCCAACGCCGACGTGAAGCAGACCGCCAACATGGTGCGCAACCTCGCCAAAACGCGCGACCTCTACGTCGACGAGAAGCTGAACCTGCTCATCGTGCGCGACACGCCCGAGGCGGTGCGCATGGTCGAGAAGCTGATCGCCAACCAGGACCTGGGCGAGGCCGAAGTGATGCTCGAGGTCGAGGTGCTCGAAGTCGGGCAGACCACGCTCACTCAGGCGGGCGTCGAGTGGCCGGGCCGGGTGGCGCTCGGCGTGCAGGGCGCCGAAGGCATCCCGGGCCGGCTCACCGGCACCGAGGCGAAGAACCTGAACAGCGGGCTGTTCCGGCTGAGCGTCACCGATCCGCTGATCGCGCTCAACCTGCGCGAGCAGGCCGGCCGCACCAACGTGCTCGCCAACCCGCGCATCCGCGTGAAGAACAAGGAGAAGGCGCGCATCCACATCGGCGACAAGGTGCCGGTGATCACCACCACGGCAGGCGCCACCGGCTTCGTGTCGGAGTCGGTGAACTACCTCGACGTCGGCCTGAAGCTCGAGGTCGAGCCGATCGTGAGCCTGGAGGACGACGTCGGCATCAAGGTCGGCCTCGAGGTGAGCAACATCTCGAACGAGGTGAAGACCACCGGCGGCACCGTCGCCTACCAGGTCGGAACCCGGAACGCCGCCACCACCTTGCGCCTCAGGGACGGGGAGACCCAGGTGCTCGCGGGCCTGATCAACGACGAGGACCGCCGCAACGCCACCAAGGTGCCGGGCGCCTCGCGCCTGCCGGTGCTCGGGCGCCTGTTCCAGAGCAACAACGACACGGTGAACAAGACCGAGATCGTGCTCCTCATCACCCCGCGCGTGATCCGCAACATCGAGCGCCCGGGCGCGCGGCTGGAAGAGTTCAACTCCGGCACCGAGTACGACATCGGGCGCGGCGGCTCGGCCTCGCCGGTGCCGGTGACGTCGCAGCCCCAGATCGAGAAGCAGCCGGCGATCGAAGGCCCCCGGCCGCCGGCGGCCGGTCCGCAGCCCAAGGAGCCGGCGCAGAAAGAGCCGGCGCAAAAGCCGTGAAAGGCTTCACTCTCATCGAGCTCTTGATCGTGGTGGCGATCGTGGCGCTGCTCGCCTCGATCGCCGCCCCGCTCGCCGAGCTCGGCTACCAGCGCGGCAAGGAGCAGGAGCTGCGCCGCGCGCTGCGCGAGATCCGCGAGGCGATCGACAGCTACAAGCGCGCCGCCGACGACGGCCGCATCGAGCGCAAGGCCGACGCGTCGGGCTATCCGCCGACGCTCGCGGCGCTGGTGGAGGGCGCGGAGGAAAAGAACAACCCCGACAAGCGCCGCATCTACTTCCTGCGCCGCATCCCGAAGGATCCGGTGGGCGGCGGCGAGGAGTGGGGACTGCGCAGCTATGCGAGCAAGGCCGACGACCCGCAGCCGGGGAAGGACGTCTACGACGTCTATTCGAAGAGCGAGCAGCTCGGCCTCAACAAGGTGCCCTACCGGGAATGGTAGGAGGGAGAATGAACCTGAAAAAGAAAATGGGCTTTACCCTGGTCGAGCTGATGGTGGTGCTCACCGTCATCGCGCTGCTGCTCTCGGTGGTTGTGCCCGACTACTTCGGACGCATGAAGCGCGCGGAAGAGGCGGTGCTGCAGGAGAACCTGGCGCTGATGCGCGATGCGCTCGACAAGCACTACGCCGACGCCGGCAAGTACCCGACCTCGATCGAGGACCTGGTGTCGAAGCGCTACCTGCGCTCGATCCCCAAGGACCCCTTCACCCAGAGCGCCACGACCTGGATCCCGGTGCCGCCGGCCGATCCGAAGAGCGGCGGCGTGTTCGACATCCACAGCGCGGCCAAGGGGTATGAGCGCTGGTAGGGAAAACCAGGGTTTTACCTACGTCGGCTTCCTGATCGCGGTGGCGATCACCGGCGCCGGGCTCGCGGCGTATGCGGAGTTCGCGTCGCACGCGGCCCAGCGCGAGAAAGAGGCCGAGCTGCTATTCCGGGGCAATCAGTATCGCGAGGCGATCGGCTCCTACTACCGGAAGGAGCAGCGCTACCCGCAGTCGCTCGAGCAGTTGCTCGAGGACAAGCGCTACCCGATGCCGGTGCGCCACCTGCGCAGGCTCTACAGCGACCCGATGACCGGCGCCGCCGACTGGGTCGTGGTCGAGGTACCGGGGGGCGGCGGGGTGATGGGCGTGCATAGCCGCTCCGAAACCGAGCCAATCAAGACCGGAAACTTCCTCTCGAAGAATCGGGCCTTTGAAGACGCCGAGAAATACGCGGACTGGAAATTCATCCATAGTCCGCCCGGACTATCCCCTGGCGTTGCAAAGTCGAGCGCCAAGTAACACAGTAGGAACTGTGTAGAGGAACCTCTACACACGATCGGGCTCTGGCCGACACTTTGTTAACAGCCCCTCGGGGCCAAACACCGTGTAGTCACCTGCGATCGCCGCTTGAGGAAGTGTTGCACGGAGGGCGCGACTAGCGGTCGCGCCCTCTTTTATTTTGTGCCGCCCGCGGCCGCGCTCTGCTCGGGCGGGAGCATCCGCCCCCACCGGTCGTGCCAGTTGCCGTCGAAGCAGTGCAGGAGCTCGTGGCCGAGCGTCGCGAAGCGCTGCACGTCGCGCTCGCTGCGCGGCGCTGGCGCGTAGATCGCGCAGATGCGCGGCCCGCCCTCCACCGCCGGCTCCATGCGGTGCGAGCAGCCGAGGATGTTGAAGAAGTTCTTGCGGCCGGAGAGCGACTCGCAGACCGCGTGCGGATCCTCCACGCGGTTCCACACCACCGCAACTCCCGAGTCAGCCGCGTGCGGCGTCGCCGCGCATCCGGTCAGCACGACGGCGGCGAGAAAAAAAACTCTCACGCCAGGAGCATGCGGCTCACGTCGACGCCCTCGGCGTACTTCACGCCGACCATGCGCCCGTTCAGGCGCGCGAGGTCGCGGTACATCTCGCTGTCGAGCCCGCGGCCGCCGAACTGGGAGAGATGCGCCTCGATCGCCTGCATCTTGAGCTCGATCGTGGTGCTGATGTCGATGTAGGCGCGCGGGTGGAAAGTGACTGGCACGGCGCGCGTCATGGTCGGGCTGAAGTGGAAGAAGTCGAAGGACTTGAGCCGCTGCGTCGAGAGGCACGCGTTGTGCACGGCGATGTGGTCGCGATGGAACTCGTTCGAGCTGTGCGTAAGCACCGCGGCCGGCTGCGTATCGCGCACCACCGCGTCGAGCATGCCGACCAGCTGGTAGGGCTTCATGTCGTCGATGCGGCAGCAGCTGCTTTCGACCAGGATGCGCAGCTCGCAGCCGAGGATCTTGGCCGCGCGCTGCGCCTCGGCCTCGCGCGTCGCGTAGTCGGCCGGGATCGAGACCACGGCCATCACTACGCGCACCGCCTCGCGCGCGAGGCGCGCGAGCGTGCCGCCGATGGCGAGCTCGAGGTCGTCGGGGTGCGCGCCAATCGCGAGCACGGTGCGCCCGCCGTAGCGCGAGGCGAGCGAGATGCTGCGCGCCTGGAACGCCTTCGCGGGAAGCGGTGCGTTCACGCCGCCTTCGCTACCGGCGTCCGGCCGAGCAGGAGCTCGCTCGACCGCGGGCCGCAGTTGAACAGCAGGTCGATCGCCGACAGGCCCTTTACGAAGGGTTGGGGTCCGCATTGGGGATACTCGGGGTGGACAAACTGGTGGAATTGGATCGCCACGCCTTCGCGCGCGAACGCCTGCTCGTCGAGGTAGCCGCGCGAGCCGCCGAAGCCCGCGAGCAGCGTGCGCGCGCCGACCGCGCGGCAGATGCCCAGGATCAGGTCGCCGCGCGCGCCTTCGACCGCGAGCTCGGAGCTGCGCGCAAGGGGCGTGCGAATGCCGAAAGCGTCGCGCAGCAAGTCGAGCGCGACCTGGTTCAGGTCGACCAGCCGCTCCCAGCGCGTGTCGAACAGGCGCTTCATCTCCGCGGCATAGGCATTGAAGAAACCGGCCTCGCGGTAGGCGTGCTTCAGCGTGAGGAAATGGTTCGGCGACCACCACTTCGTGCCGTCGAGGCGGTTATCGACCTGCTTGTCGACGATCCGCTCTTTCTGGGAGTTCTGCACCACCGGCACGGTGAGCCAGCGCGTCTCGCCGTCCATGCGAATCATGGTGCGGTTCTGGTAGTTGCGCCGCTCGAACTGGACGTGATCGAGCAGCACGAACAGGTCTACCTGCGCCATGCGATGCAGGTAGCCGAGCCAGGGCAGGAAATGCGGCTGGTGAATCGCGACGATCATCGAATCGGCTGAGCCTAGCGCGGCCGCTCCGGCGGCATCGCGCAGGGGTTCTAGGCCGATCGGCGCACGCGGCGGGGGCAGCCCTTTAAGCACCCGCCGGTAACCTTGGGACATGTTCCGCGCGACTACGGCTGTGCGCAAGGTGCATGCGCGCAAGCAGGGCATCCGCGCATTCGAAAAGGGCGACTTGGCCCAGGTCGCGGCCCTGTACGAAGCGGTGATGCGCTCGGGCACGCGCATCCCTCCGCCGCAGCTCGCAAGATACTTCGAGCGCACGTTCTTCGACTGCCCTTGGGCCGACCCCGAGATCCCGCCGCTCGTATTCGAGGAGGACGACGGCCGCATCGCCGGTTTCCTCGGCGTGCACGTGCGCCGGGTGCGCCTCGACGGCCACCCGCTGCGCATCGTGTGCGGCGGCCAGCTCATCTCCGATCCGGCCGCGCGCAGCCGCGCGATCGGCGCGAAGCTCTTCCGCGCACATCTGTTCGGCCCGCAGGCCGCCACCATCGCCGACGGCGCGAACGAGACCGCGCGCCAGATGTGGCAGGTGTGCGGCGGCGAGACCACGCCGCTCAAGACGATCAGCTGGACGCGCGTGCTGCGCCCGGCGCGCTTCGCCGCCGATCTTGCGCTGAAGAAGCTGCGCCGGCCTGCGCTCGCGCGCCGCCTGCGCCCGCTGTGGCGGCCGCTCGACGCGCTCGTCACGCCGCGCCGGTTGCGGCCGGCCGCGCCGCAGGCGAGCGCCGAGCTTCTCACGCCGCGCGCGGTGCTCGAGCAGATGGCGGCGGTCACGCCCTCGCTGCGCTGCCATCCCGATTACGACGAGCAGTTCCTCGAATGGGTCTTCCAGGAGATGGCGGCAATCCGCACGCGCGGCACGCTGGTGCGGCAGCTGGTGCGCGACGGCGGCGAGCCGATCGGCTGGTACGTCTATTACCTGGAGGACGGCATGTCCGAAGTGCTGCAGGTCGCAGCCGCGCGCGGCTGCACCGGGCAGGTGCTCGACCACCTGCTGCACCACGCGTACGCCAACGGCTCGGCCGCGGTGACGGGCCGGCTGGAGCCGCAGCTCGCCGAGGCGCTGTCGAAGCGCAAGTGCATCCTGCGCTGGTCGGGCACGGTGCTGGTGCATTCCCGCAAGCCCGAGCTGCTCGGCGTGCTGCTTTCCAGCCAGTGCTGGCTCGGGCGCATGGACGGCGACTGGTGGATGGGGCATCACAGGGAGGCTTTTGCATGACCGTAGAAGACATCCGCGAAGCGATCGTTCGCATCTACGTCACGCTCGTGCCGGGCGGGCGGCGCCCGCGCGAGGGCGAGCGTGGCGAGCTCGACTCGCTCGCCTTTCTCGAGTTCATCGTGCTGATCGAGAACAAGTTCGGCATCGTGGTGGAGACCCCCGACCTCGACGAGACCAACTTCGCCACGACCGAGAGCACCGCCGAGTACGTGCGGCGCAAGCTCGACGAGCGTCAGGCGGCATGAGCACCCTGCGCGTGGTGAAGGACCCGCCGCTGCCGCTCGCCGGCGTGCTCGAGCGCTCGGCCGCGCTCGCGCAGCGCCTCGAGCGCGCAGCCGGCCTCGGCCCCGGCGACCGCATCGTCGCGGCGCTCGAGAACAGCGGCACCCATGTCGAGCTGGTGGCGGCGGCGTGGCGCCTGGGGCTCGAGTTCATCGCGGTGCCGCCGACCGCATCGGCACTCACCTTTTCCGGCATCCTCGCGAGCGCGGCGCCGCAGGCCGCGCTCATCGATACGCGCAACGAGCGCCTCGCCGGCGCCCTGCGCGACTGGACGGACGCGCGCCAGGCGCTCGGCGGCGTCACGCTCGGCGCACGCGACGCAAAGCCCGCGCGGAAGCGCGCGCGCCGCCCCGATGGCACGAGCGATGACTGGCGGGAATGGCTCACGCAGCTGCCCGACGCGGTGTTCTACACCTCGGGCAGCACCTCGAGCGCCAAGGGCGTGCCGCTCGCGTGGCGGCAAATCCTGGAAAAAGCGAGAACGGTTCTGGGCTTCTACGGCGTCGAACCGGACGACCGCGTGATGCCGATCCTGCCGCTCTCGCACGTTTACGGGCTCTACTGGCTGATGGGTGCCTTCGCCCTCGGCGCCGACTGCATCGTCTGCGCGGAATCCTCCAGCCCGGCGGCGATCGCCGCCGGGCTCGCCGAGCAGGCGGCGACGGTGGTCGCGTGTCCGCCGATCGTCGGCGCGTTCCTCTTCGGCCGGCACGGCTGCGATCCGGCGGTGCGCGAGCGCCTGCGCGTGCTCACCATGGGCGGCGCGGCGACCACGCCCGAGCAGGCGAAGCGCATCCTCGCCGCGCTGCCGCGCACGCGCGTCTTCCTCTCCTACGGCCTCGCCGAGACCTACTCGACGGTGTGCTGCAACGAGGCCTCGCGCCCAGGCGCCGATCTCGCCTCGGTGGGGCCGTTCCGCTTCAGCGCGTTCGGCGAGGCGCGCGACCCGGCGAGCGGCCGCGCGGTCGCGGCGGGCGAGACCGGCGAGCTCTGCATCGGCGGCACCATCATGCGGGGCTATGTCGGCACGCACGACGAGGCCTTCACCGCCGACGGGCTGTTCCGCACCGGCGACCTCGTGCGCATGGACGCCGAGGGCAACGTCACCATCACCGGGCGCCTCAAGGAGATGATCAACGCGGGCGGGCTCTCCATCTACCCGGCCGAGATCGAGGACGTCCTCAAGCAGCATCCCGCGGTCGCCGACTGCGGCGTGTTCGGCGAGAAGGTGGGCGAGCTCGAAGTCGCCTGCGCCGCGGTGGTGCTGCGCAACCCGGCGACGCAGGACGAGCTGTTCGACTACTGCCGCACGCGGCTCGCGGTGAAGATGGTGCCGCGCCGCATCGTGATCGTGCCGTCCATCCCGCGCGGCGCGCTCGGCAAGATCGCTCGCGCCGAGCTGCGCGCGCTCGTCGTCACGTGCAGCCTCCCGCTCTCCTCCTCGGCGGCTTGAACATGGTGCGGGCGCTCGGCCTCGGCCGGGTGCCGGTGATCGTGGCCTCGCCCAGGGCCGACGCGCCCGCGGCGCGCTCGCGCTTCGCCTTGCAGAGCATCCGCCTGCCGCCGCTCGAGGACCGCGCCACGCTGGTGGGGACGCTGCTGCGGGCCGGCGAGCGCCTGTCGGCGGCGGCGGGCTGCAGGCTGCCGCTCTTCTACAGCAACGACGACTACCTGAGCCTGGTGCACGAGAACCGCGACGCGCTCGGGCGGCACTTCGCGCTGATGCTGAACCCGCCCGAGGTCGCGCAGGCGCTGATCGACAAGGAGCGCTTCGAGGGCTTCGCGCGCAGCCGCGGCCTGCGCGTGCCCCGGCGGCTCGACTGGGACGAGCTCGGGCGCTGGCCCGCGCCGGTGCTGGTGAAGCCCAAGCTGAAGATCGGCTACGACGACTCGCCGACGCGCATCGAGCTCTTCGAGCGCGGCAAGGCGCGCGTGTTCGCGAACGGGCCGCAGCTCGCCGCGCACCCGCTCGCGCGCCGGCTGCGCGAGCAGCTCCTGCTGCAGGAATATGTGCCGGGCGACGACCACCAGCTCTGGTCGTTCCACGGCTACGCCGACGAGAAGGGCGAGCTCCTTGCCTGGTTCGTCGGCCGGAAGCTGCGCACCTTTCCGCTCCTCACCGGGCAGAGCGCGTACCTCGAGCTGGTGCACGACCCGGCGTTCGCCTGGGTGGGCCGCCAGGTCGCGGCTCGCGTGCCGCTGCGCGGCGCGTTCAAGATCGACTTCAAGCAGGACTCGACGAACGGCGTTTGGCACGTGTTCGAGATCAACGCGCGCTTCACCCTGTGGCATTACCTCGCGGCGCGCAACGGCCTCAACCTGCCGCGCATCGCCTATGACTACCTGACAACGGGAAAGCGGCCCCGGCTTTGGGACTACGCCACGACCTACCGCTGGTTCTCGCTGCGGCACGACTACCGCGCCTATCGCGCGCTGGCCGCGCGCGGCGAGCTCGGCTTCTGGGGCTGGCTGCGCTCGATCGCGCAGGCGCCCCGCGTGTACGACGTGCTCTCCTGGAGCGATCCCCTGCCCTTCGTCCGGCATGTCCTCTCGCGGGCGCGCCGGTTTCCCAACCTCACCGTGCGATTCAAGCAATGGCTCTCTACGGCATCCTAGGCGACGTCCACGGCAACCGCGAAGCGCTGGCGCGGGTGCTCGAGGCGCTCGACCGTCACCAGGTTCAGCGCATCGTGTGCCTCGGCGACGTGATCGGCTACAACGCAGACCCCGACGAGTGCGTGGAGATCGTGCGCCGGCGCTGCGCGGTCACCATCGCGGGCAACCATGACCTGATCGCGCTCGGCCGCCTCGATTTCCGCCGCTGCTCGACCAAGGCCGAATACGCACTGCGCACCACGCGCCGCAAGCTCCAGCCGTCGAGCAAGACCTGGCTCGCCGCGCTGCCGACGAGCCATGTGCTGGAAAGCGGCGTAGTCCTGCTGCACGGCGGCGTGCGCGACGTGCAGCAGCGCATGACGACGCCGGAGCAGATCCTCGAGAACGCCGCCTACTTGCGGGAGGATTTCCCCGGCACCCGCTTCTGCTTCTTCGCCCACAGCCACGAGCAGAAGATCTATCGCGCCGAGGCGGGCGAGGTCGAGCAGATCGCGCGCGACGCGGAGCCGTTGGAAGGAAACGGCGTCTATTTCGTCAATCCCGGCTCGGTCGACGCCTCGCGCAAGAGCGGCCGCAAGCTCGCCGAGTGCGCGCTGTTCGACAGCCTGCAGCGCACCGTCCGCTTCTTGCGCGTGCCCTACGACAGCGCCGCGACCGAGGCCAAGGCCGCGGTGTTCGGCTACCGCATCAACCCGCTGGCCGATCAGCTCTATACGCTTCGACGCCAAACCGCATCTGCGGCGCGCCGGATTGGTGAGCGCCTGCATCGGGGCGCGCATAGCGGTCGTTGAAGTTCGGAATCGACTCGGCGCGGCGTCCGTTGCGGTCGTAGCTGTTGTTGACGCTGATGTAGTTGTAGTGGTGCCCGCCGGACGGGGCGTAGGCACGGATCGGCTGCTCGACGGTGTTGTGGAAGTAGTAGGCGCGCCCGCCGTTCGTGCCGGGATCCCGGCTCCCGCCCTTGATGAACGCGCTCATCCCGCCTTTGCGCGCGACGCCTTCCGGATCGTGCATGCCGTTCGAGCGCCGCACCACGTTGCGCCACACGTAGAGCGGCCCGGTCGCGGTCCCGGCATTGCCGATCGCGACGAACACGCGGTCGAGCTGGTTGCCCCAGATGCGCACGTTGCGGTTTCCGCCCTCGGCCTCGATCGCGTCGTCGTACACGTTGGCGATGCGGTTGCCGTAGATGTCGGAGTCGGCCCACGGGAAGCCCGCGGTGCTGAAGTTGTCGGCGCCGCCCAGCCCGTCCTTGTAGTGGTTGCCGTTGGTCGAGGTGATCTCGTTGTAGCGGATCACGTGGTTGCGCCCGCAGCGGTCGAACATCGTGCCGAGCGGCCCGAACGGGTGCAGCCGGCCGTGCTTCGAGGACATCCAGGGATTCGCGCCGTGGCGCGGGTCGCGGATGCGGTTGCCCTGGATGACGAGGCGGTCGGGCCGCTTCGCGTCGTCGGTCTCGCGGTAATAGGCGCAGTGGATCGCCGCGTCGCTGTCGGCGAGGCCCGAGCCCGGCTTCAGGTTCTCCGCGCCGCCCCAGCCGGTGATCTCGTTCCCCTCGATCACGATGTCGTGCGTCTGCGCGTCGCTGCCCTGCCCGCCTTGCCGCTGGATCAGCACGCCGAAGCGCTTGCAGTTCCTCAGCACCAGGCCGCGAATGATCACGTGGTGCGCGCCCTGGCGCACCAGCACGCAGGCGTCGTCGGTGTCGTTCCCCTCGATCACGTTGCGCCCGGGCGGCGCGGTGAACACCACGTAGCCCTTCTCGTCGCCCGAGTCGTCGGGGCCGATGACGACGCGGTCCTTGCCCGAGACGTCCACGGTGCGCTTCACCGGGAATTTCTCGCTCCAGGTTTTCGCCGTGAGGGTCTCGGTCGCGCCGCTGGATAGGCTCAGCTTCACCTCATACGCGGTACCTGGGTCCAGCTCGACCAGGCTGCCGCGGTACTCGCCGTTGCGCGCGTCGAACCAGAGATCGAGCCCCCGGCGCCAGCCGTCGCGGCTGCCCTTCTCGCGGAACTCGACGCGCGCGGCGTTCGATTCGGCGCCGCCCTCCGGGCTCCAGTAGAGGCCGATCGAGTGGAAGGTGGAGACGGCGCTCGGCTCCTTTGCCGAAGCTACCGATGCAACCGTTAGCAGAACCAGGGCGATAAATCTCATGTCGAGAGCATGTCGCATCGTCTTGACGTCGCTGCCATCCAACGGCTGTCCATGCGGACTAGCGGCGCCGAACGAGGGTGTCAATGAAATGGCCCAAGATCGTTTCCTTCTGCAACAACCCCCGGAAAACGATCACAAAATGCATGGCTTGAGAGCAGTGCTGGGAGTGGTCCTCGCGTTCGCGGCAAGCGCCGCGCTCGCCCAGGTCACTCTTCTCAACGTTTCCTACGATCCGACGCGCGAGCTCTACCAGGAGTTCAACGCCGCGTTCGCCAAGCACTGGGAGGCGACGGCGGGCCAGAAAGTCATCGTGCGCCAGTCGCACGGCGGCTCGGGCAAGCAGGGGCGCTCGGTGATCGACGGCCTGCAGGCCGACGTGGTGACGCTCGCGCTCGCCTACGACATCGACGAGATCGCCGAGCGCGGCAAGCTGCTGCCCGCCGACTGGCAGAAGCGCCTGCCGCACAACAGCTCGCCCTACACCTCGACCATCGTGTTCCTGGTGCGCAAGGGCAACCCGAAGAAGATCGCCGACTGGGACGACCTCGCGAAGCCCGGCATCTCGGTGATCACGCCGAATCCCAAGACCTCGGGCGGCGCGCGCTGGAACTACCTCGCCGCATGGGGACACGCGCTCAAGAAGTCCGGCGGCGACGAGCAGAAGGCCAAGGCGTTCGTCACCGCCCTCTACAAGAACGTGCCGGTGCTGGACTCGGGCGCGCGCGGCGCGCTCACCACGTTCGCCGAGCGCGGCATGGGCGACGTATTCATCTCGTGGGAGAACGAGGCGTTCCTCGCGGTCAACGAGCTCGGCAAGGACAAGTTCGAGCTCGTGGTGCCGTCGGTGTCGATCCTCGCCGAGCCGCCGGTCGCCCTGATCGACGGCAACGTCGACGCAAAGAACACCCGCAAGGTGGCGCAGGCCTATCTCGATTT
>DASRIR010000327.1:0-3957 GCA_035649875.1 Burkholderiales bacterium
CAAGGTCGTGGGGCGTGACGGCGAGCTCTACCGGGTGCGCTTTCCCGAGCCGGTCGAATCGGTGCTCGAGCGCCTCGGCGCGGTCCCGCTTCCGCCCTACATCCGCCACGCGCCGCTCGCCGACGACGCCGAGCGCTACCAAACGGTGTTCGCCGCCGTCCCCGGCGCGGTGGCGGCGCCCACTGCGGGCCTGCATTTCGACCGGACGATTCTCGACCAGCTGAGAACGCGGGGCGCAACCGTCGCCCATGTGACGCTGCACGTCGGCCTCGGGACGTTCCAGCCGGTGCGCGTGCATGAAGTCGAGGCGCACCGCATGCACAGCGAGCGCTACCGCATTTCCGAGGAGACGTGGAAAGCGATTCGCGGCAAGCGCGTGCTCGCGGTCGGCACCACGGCGCTGAGGGCGCTGGAAACCGCCCACTTGCACCAGAAGCTGGAAGGCGAGACCGATCTCTTCATCTACCCGGGATTCAAGTTCCAGGTGGTGAAGCGCCTGCTCACCAACTTCCACCTGCCCAAGTCGACGTTGCTCATGCTGGTATCGGCCTTCGCCGGTCTCGAAAACATCCGCAAAGCCTACGCGCACGCCATCGCGCAGCGTTACCGGTTCTTCTCGTACGGTGACGCGATGCTGATCGAGCAGTGAAGTTCAAGGTCGTCAATCAGGACGGCAAAGCGAGGCGCGGCTTCCTCGAGCTCGCGCACGGCCGGCTGGATACGCCGGCCTTCATGCCGGTGGGCACCTACGGCACGGTGAAGACGATGTCGCCCGCCGAGGTGGCGGCGAGCGGCGCGCAAATCCTGCTCGGCAACACCTTTCACCTGTGGCTGCGGCCGGGGCTGGAGGTGATCGGCAAGTTCGGCGGGCTGCACCGCTTCATGGCGTGGAACGGACCGATCCTGACGGACTCGGGCGGCTTCCAGGTTTTCAGCCTGGGGGATTTGCGCAAGATCAGCGAAGACGGCGTGCGCTTCTCGTCGCCCATCAACGGCGACCGCCTGTTCCTCACGCCCGAGGAATCGATGCGCATCCAGAAGGCGCTCAACTCGGATATCGCGATGGTGTTCGACGAATGCCTCGCGTACCCCGCCAGCGAGAAGCAGGCTGCCGAGTCGATGCGGCTCTCGATGCGCTGGGCCGGACGAAGCAAGAAAGTCTGGGAAAGTGAGAATGCGCTATTTGGTATCGTCCAAGGCGGCGTGTATCCCGAGCTGCGCGCCGAATCGCTCGAAGCGCTGACAGCCATCGGCTTCGACGGCTATGCCATCGGTGGCCTCGCGGTGGGCGAGCCCGAGCAAGATCGGGTTCGGGTCATGCACGAGGTCACTCCACAAATGCCGGTCGACAGACCGAGGTACCTGATGGGGGTCGGCACGCCCGAGGACATCGTCGAGGCGGTGGGTGCGGGCCTCGACATGTTCGACTGCGTGCTGCCCACGCGCAACGCGCGCAACGGCTGGCTCTTCACGCGCAACGGCGACCTCCGCATCCGCAACGCACGCTTCCGCGACGACACCGCGCCGCTCGACGAGCGCTGCGCGTGCTACACCTGCCGCAACTTCAGCCGCGCCTACCTTTATCACCTCGACAAGGCGAAGGAGATGCTCGGCGCGCGGCTGAACACCATCCACAACCTGCACTACTACCAGGAGCTGATGCGGGAGCTGCGAACGGCGATCGAGGAGGGAACCTTTTCTCTGAAGTCCAAACAACTGCTGGAGGAGCGAAAGCGGCTATAATTCCCGCCGTTTTTTCCCTCTGGAGTCCGCAGTGATCATCTCGCCAGCGTTCGCCCAGTCCGCTCCGAGCGGCGACCCGGGATACATCGGCCTGCTGCCGATCGTCCTGATGTTCGTGCTGCTGTATTTCCTCATGATCCGGCCGCAGATGAAGCGCGCGAAGGAGCAGAAGGCGATGGTCGAGGCGCTGCAGAAAGGCGACGAGGTGATCACCGCCGGCGGCGTGCTCGGGCGCATCACCAAGCTCTCCGACGCCTACGTCAGCCTGGAGATCGCGCCGAACACCGAGATCAGCGTCCAGAAGGCCGCGGTCCAGATTCTGCTGCCGAAGGGTACGATCAAGAGCATTCAGTGAATCGCTATCCCACCTGGGGCTACGCGCTGATCGCGCTCACGATCGCGCTCGCGTTCCTCTACACGCTGCCGAACTTCTTCGGCGAGTCGCCCGCGGTGCAGGTTTCGAGCGCCAAGGCCACGGTCAAGGTCGACCCGGCGCTGCTGCAGAGAGTCGAGGACGTGCTGAAGAAGGCCGGCATCTCCTATCGCGGCGCGGTGTACGACCAGAGCGGCATCCGCGTGCGCTTCGAAGACACCGACACGCAGCTCAAGGCGAAGGACCTGATCCACGGCGCGCTCAATCCCGGCGCCGCGCCGCAGGCCACGCCGGAAGACGACCCCAACGTGAACTACGTGGTGGCGCTCAACCTGCTGTCGGCCTCGCCCGGCTGGCTCACCGCGATCCGCGCGCTGCCGATGTACCTCGGCCTCGACCTGAGAGGGGGCGTCCACTTCCTGCTCCAGGTCGACATGCAGGGCGCGACGACCAAGCGCCTGGAAAGCATCGCGGGCGACGTCCGCTCGCAGCTGCGCGAGAAGAACGTGCGCCATGGCGGCGTGACGCGCGAGGGGCAGCAGCTGCGGGTGCGGTTCCGCGACGCGGCCCAGCGCGACGCGGCGCGCGCGACCATGCTCAACAATCTTCCCGACCTCGCGGTCACCGAGCGCGAAGACGGCCAGGACCTGCTGCTCATCGCCACGCTCAAGCCCGAGGCGGTCAAGCGCAACCAGGAATACGCGCTCAAGCAGAACATCACCACGCTGCACAACCGCATCAACGAGCTCGGCGTGGCCGAGCCCGTGATCCAGCAGCAGGGCAACGAGCGCATCGTGGTGCAGCTGCCCGGCGTGCAGGACGTGGCGCGCGCCAAGCGCCTCATCGGCCGCACCGCCACGCTCGAGATCCGCATGGTGGCCGAGGAGAGCATGAATCCCGAGGCGCTCGCCGCCGGGGCGCGCGGCCAGCCGCCGTTCGGCACCGAGTACTACGTGGAAAGGAACGGCCAGCCGCTGATCGTGCGGCGCCAGGTGGTGCTCACCGGCGACCGCCTGACCGACGCGCAGCCGGGCTTCGACAACCAGACCAACGAGCCCGCGGTGCACCTGCGCCTGGACGGCCAGGGCGCGCGCATCTTCCAGGAGGTGACGCGCGAGAACGTCAACAAGCGCATGGCGATCCTGCTGATCGAGAAGGGCAAGGGCGAGGTGATCACCGCGCCCGTGATCCGCAGCGAGATCCCCGGCGGGCGGGTGCAGATCTCCGGGCGCATGAACACCGCCGAGGCGAGCGACATCGCGCTCTTGCTGCGCGCGGGATCGCTCGCCGCGCCGATGGAGATCATCGAGGAGCGCACCGTCGGCCCGAGCCTGGGGCGCGAGAACATCGAGAAGGGCTTCAACGCCACCAAGTGGGGCTTCATCGCGATCGTGCTCTTCATGTCGTTGTACTACGTGCTGTTCGGCGTGATCTCGTCGATCGCGCTCGCGGTGAACGTGCTCCTGCTGATCGCGCTGCTCTCGCTGCTGCAGGCGACGCTCACGCTGCCCGGCATCGCGGCCATCGCCCTGACGCTCGGCATGGCGATCGACGCCAACGTGCTGATCAACGAGCGCGTGCGCGAGGAGCTGCGCGGCGGCGCCACGCCGCAGGCCGCGATCCACGCCGGCTACGAGCGCGCCTGGGCGACGATCCTCGACTCCAACGTGACCACGTTCATCGTCGGCATCTCGCTCCTGATGGTGCCGGGCGCGGTGCGCGGCTTCGCCGTGGTGCACTGCCTGGGCATCCTCACTTCCATGTTCTCCGCGGTGGTGGTGTCGCGCGCCATGGTGAACCTGGTCTACGGCCACCGCCGCCGCGTCGCCCATCTCTCGATC
>DASRIR010000328.1:0-3095 GCA_035649875.1 Burkholderiales bacterium
CCACGAATTGAATCGCGGCTGCGGGAAAAGAGATTCAAAAATCTCTTGTCCACCGACCTGTAGATTGCCGACGCGGGCGCGCAATCCGGCAACATGCGAACGCTTCGGAATTGCCCCTAGGTACGAATGGTCCAAGATCCAGCCTACGGCGTCGATACCGTCCTCGATGCCAGGGACTTCGAAGAAGCTGATCCCCGAGAATCTGTCAGAGACCTTGTCCGTGATAGGAAAGGTCTTTCTGTATGGACGGGAAAGCGGCTCACCGCCGTTTAGTCTGATATCGACGGTTTGATACTTGGCATGGCGACCAACGAACTCTTCAATCGATTCGCGGAACGGAAAATCGTCCGCAAAGGGCGCGGGCGCTACTTGACCGAGGTACGCAGCAACAACTTCTGGATTGAGCAAAACATCATTCTGTACCCGCCGAACGCCACGTAGTTCGACTTCGAAAAAGTGCCCAGGTCTTCCGTCTAAGGTGCTGGTTCGAACCTGCGCGATGTTCTGGATGGCCTGCACAATGTCCGTGTGGTCTTCGCCGCGCAGGAGTTCCTTGAGCTTCTTACCATCCCACGACAGTTCTGAGGTCTTGCGGTCTCCTGCGGCCCGACTCCGGAACACGAGTTCTTGGCAGTAGCCGAGACCTGAAAGCCGACCTACGCCACGGAATCCCCGTAGTTCGCTGCTGCCGCGCTTCTTGCTGGCACCCAGAGCGGTGAGGCGGCGTACGAACTCACTTCCGGGTAGCGGCCTAGAGCTTAATCGCTTCATGAGTGAGCATCAGAAGCTGTGGAATACAGACTTCGACAAAATCAAGTCCAACTTCGAAGTACAAACGATCATCTTCAAGGATGGCACTCGGATAGACGCTCCGAAGTAGCCGCATAGCCATGCCAAAGAAAAAGAGCGGTAGAGAACTTCTGTTCGTCGCCGAGTGCGAAGGCGGGGACGGACGCCCGGAGAGTTATTGGGTGCACAAGAGCGGGCGCTCGTTTTACATCACAGGGCCTAACTTTCAGAAGCACCTATGCCATCCCTCGGTGCAAGATGCGGAAGGCGTCAAGCGCGAAATCCTGCTGGTGTTTCATGCGACAGTGAAGACCATCAAATTGCCGGGGCAGTTGGGGTCGTGACTCAGCGAAGGCGCGGTCGCCGGTCGCCGGAAATCAAAGTGCGCTCGGTGAACAAACCGGACCCTGAGCGCGCTGCTGCTTTCATCGCGTGGTTGATCGAGGAAACGCTGCGGCGTGATCCTGACTTCTTCACTCGAAACGCGGACAAGAAGCGCGGGCAGACCGCGAAGTAGCTGCGCGTTTCCGCTTAGAATGCGCGCCATGTTAGGCACTTGTTCGGCACCGCTTTTTAGCGGGCAAAAAACCGCTGTAGTTCAAGCGTCTACGCTGCCGAGCAGGCAGTACAAGCACTGCCACGGCAAGCTGACGTAGCCTGAAGTGAAGATCACGGCTCTCGAATCGGTGCGGCTCAGCGCGCATCCCAACCTCCTGTGGGTGCGCGTGCACACGGACGAGGGGCTCACGGGGCTCGGCGAGACGTACTTCGGCGCCGCATCGGCCGAGGCGGACCTGCACGAGCGCATCGCGCCGCTGCTGCTGGGCGAGGACGCGAGCCGCATCGATTACCTCAACCGGCGCATGCAGCCCTATGTCGGCTTCGCCGGCACCGGCGCGGAGATTCGCGCGCTGTCCGCGGTCGACGTGGCGCTCTGGGACATCGCCGGCAAGGCGAAGGGCCAGCCGGTGTGCGATCTCTTCGGCGGGCGCGTGCGCGCCGAGATTGCCGTGTACAACACCTGCGCCGGGCCGAGCTATGTGTCGAAGACCTCGGCGGTGCGTCCGGAGAACTTCGGCTTGCCCGCAGGTAAGCGCCGCGGCTTCGAGGACCTGGACGCGTTCCTGCACCGCGCCGACGAGCTGGCGGCCGAGCTCATGGAGATGGGCATCTTCTCCATGAAGATCTGGCCCTTCGATCTCGCGGCCGGCGCCGCGGCGGGCCTCGAGATCTCGCCCGCCGACCTCAAGGCGGCGCTGGTGCCTTTCGAGAAGGTGCGCGCCGCGCACGGCACTCGGATGCGCCTGAAGGCCGAATTGCACGGCCTGTGGAGCCTGGCCGCAGCCAAGGAGATCTGCGCGGCCCTCGAGCCGCTGGCCATGGACTGGGTCGAGGATCCGATCTGGATGGACCATGTGGGGCAGCTACCAGCGCTCGCCGCGCATACACGCGCACCGCTCGCCGGCGGCGAGACACTCGGCGGCATCGGCCAGGTGGCGGCGCTGATGGACACCCGCGCAATCGCCACGCCGATCGTCGACGTCACCTGGGGCGGCGGCATCACCTTCGGGCGCCGCTGCGCGGCGCTGGCGGAGGAGCGGGGCCTGCCGATCGCGTTCCACGACTGCTCGGGGCCGATCACACTCTCTGCCTCGACCCACCTTGCGCTAGCCGTGCGCAACGTGCGCGAGCAGGAGATCGCCCGAGGCATGTACTACGGCTGGTACGCGGAGCTCGTCGATCAGCCTTCGCCGGTGAAGAACGGCGCGATCACCGTGCCCCCGGGCGCGGGGCTCGGCATCGCCTTGCAGCCGGGGCTCGAGAAGCGAAGCGACGCGACGGTGCGCCGCACAGGCCTGTAGACCGCCGCCATGACTGACTTAGTCCGCTAGCGTTGATCAGTCCGGCGGCCTCGTCAAAGAACGCGATGGCGCGAACCGGAACGCACGCAAGCAAGCCACGCAGCTAGGAGCGTCGGTGAAGCTATCATCGTCGCGTGAACGTGACGCTCGACGACGCCGCCGTGCGGCGGCTCCTCTGCCTGCAAGAGCTGCTGCCCGCGGTGCGTCGCGCGCTCGTCGATCTGTCGGCCGGCAGGGTCGTCCAGCCGCTGCGCCTGGTGATGGACATACCGGCCGAGCAGGGCCTGCTCTTCCTCAAGCCGGCGCTCGCCGGCAATACGCTGGCGACGAAGCTCATCACGCTCATGCCGCGCAATGCGGAGCGCGGCCTGCCGACGCTCCTCGCCACGATCGTGCTCACCGATCCGGTCACCGGCAGTACGGTGGCGGTCATGGAAGGAACCT
>DASRIR010000329.1:0-22470 GCA_035649875.1 Burkholderiales bacterium
GCGCCGGCCACGGCTACCGGCTCAGGGGCGATGTGCTGCGCAGGGAGTTCGAGTCCGGAGGCGCGCTGCAGCACCTGCTGCTGCGCTACACGCAGGCGCTGATCACGCAGATGACGCAGACGGCGGTTTGCAACCGCCACCACGCCGTGGACCAGCAGCTTTGCCGCTGGCTGCTGCTGAGCCTGGACCGCCTTGCGGGCAACGAACTGGTGATGACCCAGGAGCTGATCGCCAACATGCTTGGCGTGCGCCGGGAGGGGGTGACCGAAGCCGCGGGCAAGCTGCAGGAGGAGGGGCTGATCCGCTACAGCCGCGGTCACATCACCATTCTCGATCGGCGGCAGCTCGAAGCTCGCGTGTGCGAGTGCTATGCGGTGGTCAAGAAGGAGTACGACCGGCTGCTTCAGTAATCGCCCTCGAAGTCCGGGCACTAGCGGCGTACTGCGGACCTCACGACGCCATCCGCCCGCGCACCGCGCGCCCCTCCAGCCATTCGACGGCTTCGGGCACGGTGCCGAAGACCCACGTGTTGAGCCCGATCGCACGCAACGCCTGCTGGGCTTCCCGGTAAACCGCTTCGATCGGCGGCGTGCTGGGAACCAATGCGAGCTTGAAGTCGGGCGGGATCGCAGCGGTGCGCGCCACCGCCGAAAGCACCTCGCTCAACTGGCGATGAGCCTCGGGCTCGTTGTCGCCCGCCTGCAGGAGCGCGTGGCAAACGCGCGTGCAAAGACAAAGATCGACGAATGACCGGTAGGTCTCGGAAAGCTCGATGCGGTCGCAATTCCCGAAATCGACGCGCAAGTATGTCGGGCACGCCGTGATGCGGCTGCCCGCATCGTATTCCATCGCTGGGCGGGGACTCGCGACGCTCATCCGGCACAGCT
Organism: Burkholderiales bacterium; assembly: GCA_035649875.1. Classification (GTDB taxonomy): domain Bacteria; phylum Pseudomonadota; class Gammaproteobacteria; order Burkholderiales; family SG8-39; genus SCGC-AG-212-J23. The sequence continues at coordinate 888 of DASRIR010000329.1, forward strand.
TAGGAAGCGGGGCGAGTGCGGTCTGTTCGGCGGCGAACGTTGCGCCGCATCCGTTTGACTGCCGGGTCCGGTCGGACTTGAATCATGACCGGGCGCTCGCCGGCGATGGCTTGCGTTCGCGCAGCATCTTGCGCACGTTTCGGAGCGCAAAAATGCCGAGATAGCCCCTGATGCGCGCGCCCACTGCGAGCCGCGCGCGCGCGTCTTCGTAGAGCCGGGAAACTTCGCCGACCGGGACCTGCGATTCCCGCGCGAGGCGCTCGATGATCCGCTGGTGATAAGGTCCGTAGGTCATCGCTGCCCGCGGAGGCGGAGCAGCCCGCTCTCGAGCCAGCTCGAGGCCGCGAGCATGCCGATGCCGATCACCGACAGCACGATGGCAAGCGCCAGGTTCGGATCGCCGAGGCGCAGCCAGATGTTCACTGCATAGAGGCCCACGACGACCAGCGTGACGTTCATGTGGGCGACGAAACCCGGCAACGCCACCGCGGTGAAGGCGCCGACGAATCCGCCCACCATGCTGTAGAGCGCGAGCTTCGACCAGATCTCGGCTTCCGCGCCGCCGAGGTAGAGCAGGTCGCAGCCGAGCGAAAACACCCACAGGCCGACCGACAGCACGACCAGCAGCGGATGAACGGGATCCTTAAAGTTGCTTGCGGGGGTTTGCATCCGGCGGCTCCGTCATCGGTGGATTGCCACCCTCGTTTTCCCATCGGTGCTCGGCGTCACGGTCCGGATCCACGGGGCGGGCTTCGGGCGCGCTCACGCCCCCGGCTCGCCACGAGCCGGGGTTCAACCAAAGCTGAAACTGTTTCATGGCGATGTTCCGAGGCTACCTGAGCTGCAGGTCGTTCTTGACCGACGTCACGCCCTGTACGGAGCGGGCGATCTCGGCGGCTTTGGCCCGGCTGGCAGCGTTGTCCACAAAGCCGCTCAGCTGCACCGCGCCCTGGTAGGTCTCGACGTTGATCTGCGTCACCTTGAGCGAAGGCTCGTTGAGAATCGCCGTTTTCACCTTGGTGGTGACCCAGCTGTCGCCCATGTAGGCGCCCGGGCTTTGCGGCTCGGATTTCGTCGCGCAGCCCAGCGCCGAGACCATCGCGGCGACAATGAAGATTGCGGAAGCACGTTTGAGCATAGTCATGACTGATCTCCTGTATGAGAAAGCAAGCTACGCTGTCGGTGCCCCTGCGTCTGTTCGCCAGCGCACCGCGCGCCGTGCACTCGCCGACCTGCTCCTGGCCGCTACGCCTTCGGCCCAGGCCTTCGAGAATCGTTGCTGCAGGAAAGCCAGCAACCGGGCTTGAAGATGGCGCTTCTCGACGCAGAAGTCGGCCCCCGCGGCTGCGCACTGCCACTCGAACTCCGCGTCGCTTCCAGTGTTGATGACGACCACTGCCGGAGGATTCGGGCGCGCTTTGATGATGCGGGCAAGCGCGATACCGTCTATTGACCCCATCGGATGGGTGGCAAGGACGAGCTCGGGGCATCGGCGAGCGATCGCGTTCAGGGCTTGGTCGCCCGATGCCGCCGATTCGATGAAGACAGCACCGAAAAACGCGTTCAACCAATCGGCGATGATCGAGCAGGAGTCCGGGCTGTCGTCGAGCAGGAGTATGCGCATCCGTAACCACGCTACGCGGCGGCGGTGGCCGTGTCTGTCCGCCACCCTACTTAGGGGGTTGTCTGGCGAGGACGACTTTGCCGGGCGCGCCCATTCATTTTCTCGTGCGGCAGCGTACATACGGCGCCGGCGATTCGCCCTAAGCTGGTCGCAGCCTCCCAGGAGCATGGATGATGCTGCACGACTTTCTGCGATCCAACCGCGACCAGCTGATCCGGCGCGATCTCATCGAGCGGTCGCTGCCGCCGAATCATTGATCGTGGCGAGGCCGCTGCGCCGGCCGCAGGCCGCGGCGGAGCTCCCGTTGCGCTCGGAGCTGTACAGCGCGGAGCAGATGGAGCGCCACGGCGCGGCCCTGGCGGCCGAGCACAAATTGCGTGCGGGACACGGCCGTGGTCCCGGCGGCGAGCTGCTCCTCAGCCGCCTGGCCGAGAACGAGGGCGTGCTGCTCGCGGCGGGCGAGCTGCTCAAGGCGGCCGTCACCGCCGGCCGCGCGATCGCGCCGGCCGGGGAATGGCTGCTCGACAACTTCCACCTGATCGAAGAACAGGTCCGCACCGCCAAGCGGCACCTGCCGAAGGCGTACAGCCGCGAGCTGCCCCGCTTGTTGCAGGGCCCCTCGGAGGGGCTGCCGCGCGTCTACGACATCGCGCTCGACGCCATCGCGCACGGCGACGGGCGGCTCGACGCGGAAAGCCTGCGGGGCTTCGTCGCGGCGTACCAGAGCGTCGCGCCGCTCAAGCTGGGCGAGCTGTGGGCCATCCCCATCATGCTGCGCCTGGCGCTGATCGAAAACCTGCGGCGCGTGGCCGCGCGCATCGCCGCCGGCACCGCCGAGCGGGACCTGGCCGCCGCGTGGGCGGACCGGATGATCGAGATCGCCGGCCGCGACGCGAAAAGCCTGATCCTCGCCACGGCCGACATGGCGCGCTCGAACCCGCCGATGGCGAGCTCCTTCGTCGCGGAGCTTGCGCGGCGCTTGCAGGGCCAGAGCGCCGCGCTCGCGCTGCCGCTCACCTGGATCGAGCAGCGGCTCGCGGAGCTCGACCTGACCATCGAGCGGCTGGTGCAGTCGCAGACCCAGGAGCAGGCCGCCGACCAGGTCTCGATGGCGAACAGCATCGGCAGCCTGCGCCTGCTCGGCGCGATCGACTGGCGCCGGTTCGTCGAAGCGCTGAGCGTCGTCGAGCAGGCGCTGCGCGAGGATCAGGTCTACGGCGCGATGGATTTCGCAACCCGCGACCGCTATCGCCACGCCGTCGAACGGATCGCGAAGGCGAGCCCGCTATCCGAGGGCGAGGTGGCGCGCGAGGCGATGCGCCTGGCAGGCGCGGGCGCCGCGCACGTCGGCTTCTACCTGGTCGACAGGGGCTTGCCGGAGCTCGAGCGCGCGGCCCAAGCGCGCCTTTCCGTCCTCGACGCTCTGCGCCGGTCGAGCCGCAGGAACGCGCTCGCGCTGTATCTGGGCGCCATCGGGCTCGTCACGGGCATCCTGAGCGCGGGCCTGCTGATGAACGCGCACGCCCACGGCGCGCGCGAGTGGATGCTGGTGTTGCTCGGCCTTGTCTCGGCGCTCGCCGCGAGCGAGCTCGCAGTGGCGCTCGTGAACCGTCTCGCCGCCGCGCTCACTTCCCCCGAGCTGCTGCCGCGGCTCGATTTCTCCGACGGGATTGCGCCGCAATCGCGCACCCTCGTCGTGGTGCCGGCGATGCTTTCGAGCGCTGCGCAGATCGAGCACCTGGTCGAGGCGCTCGAAGTGCGCTTCCTCGCGAACCGCGACGACAACCTGCACTACGCGCTGCTCACCGATTTCCAGGATGCGGACCAGGAAAAGCTGCCGGCGGACGAGGCGCTGGCGCTCGCCGCCTTCCGCGGTATCGACGAGCTGAACCGCAAGTACCGCAGCTCGGAGCGGTTCTTTCTTTTCCACCGCCCGCGCCGCTGGAACCCCGGAGAGCGCCGCTGGATGGGCTACGAGCGCAAGCGCGGCAAGCTCTCGCAGCTGAATTCCTGCCTGCGCGACGGCCGCACCGATCGCTTCTCGCTGGTGGCCGGCGAGACGAAGGTGCTGCGCGGCGTGAAGTACGTGATCACGCTTGACACCGATACGCAGCTGCCCCGCGATGCGGCGCGGGAGCTCGTGGGCGCGATGGCGCACCCGCTCAATCGCTATGGCATCCTCCAGCCGCGCATGGCCGTGAGCCTGCCGGCCGCCGGCCCGTCGCGCTACGCGCTGCTCTTCGGCGCCGAGCCGGGCATCGACCCGTACACGCGCGCCGTTTCCGACGTGTACCAGGATCTCTTCGGCGAAGGCTCGTTCATCGGCAAGGGCATCTATGCGCTCGATGCGTTCGAGCGCGCGCTGGAGGGACGCTTTCCCGAGAACCGCATCCTCAGCCACGATTTGCTGGAAGGCTGTTACGTGCGCTCAGGGCTGCTGAGCGACGTCGAGCTCTACGAGGAGTATCCGTCGAGCTACGGCGCGGACGTGAGCCGCCGGTACCGCTGGACCCGCGGCGACTGGCAGATTGCCGCGTGGCTGCTGCGGCGCGTGCCCGGAGCGGGCGCGGACCGGGCCGGCGCCAGCCGTCACCGCAGAACGCAGCCTAACCCGCTGTCGTGGCTCTCGCAGTGGAAGATCTTCGACAACCTGCGCCGCAGCCTTGTGCCGCTTTCGCTGGTGGTGCTCCTGGCCGCGGGCTGGAGCCTCGCGGTGCTCGCCATCGTTCTGACTCCCGCCTTGCTGGCCTCGTTTCTGGAAATGCTGCGCAAGCCGGTCGATGTGCCCCTGCGCCGGCACCTCGCCGCCGCGCGGCACTCGTCCGCGCGCCACCTGGCGCGGGCGGCCTTCACGCTCGCGTGCCTTCCCTACGAGGCGTTCTTCAGCCTGGACGCGATCGTTCGCACCGCCGGGCGGATGCTCTTCACGCGTACCCGGCTGCTGGAATGGAAGGCATCGAGCGAGCTCGATGGCGAGCCTTCCTGGCGCGCGATGTGGATCGGCCCGGTTACGGCCATCGCCGCAACGCTTGGCTTGATTGCATGGAACCCTATCGCGCTGGCCGTTGCGGCACCGATTCTCCTCTTGTGGCTCGCGTCGCCAGCCATCGCGTGGTGGCTCAGCCGCCCGCTTGTCCGCCGCGAGGCACGGTTGACGCCGCAGCAGATCGCTTTCCTGCGCACCGCATCCCGCAAGACCTGGGCATTCTTCGAGACCTTCGTCGGACCGGAGGATCACTGGCTGCCGCCCGACAACTTCCAGGAGCAGCCGGTCGCCGTCGTCGCGCACCGGACTTCGCCGACCAACATGGGGCTCGCGTTGCTGGCGAACCTGTCCGCCTACGACTTCGGCTACCTCACGGCCGGCGCGCTCATGGAGCGCAGCGACAACGCGCTCGGCACGATGCGGGGGCTGGAGCGGCACCGGGGACATTTCTACAATTGGTACGACACGCGCTCGCTCGCGCCCCTGCCGCCACGCTACGTGTCGTCGGTGGACAGCGGCAACCTCGCCTGCCATCTGCTCACCTTGCAGCCGGCGCTGCTCGGCCTTGCCGACGCACCTATCTTGGCGCCGCGCTGCTTCGAAGGCTTGCGCGACACCGCGGCACTGGCCGCGGATGCAGAGCTGCAGGCGGATGTCGGGGCAGCTTGCGAATCGCCGCCCGCCACCGCGCTTGCGGCGGGCGCGGTTCTCGAGCGGCTCGCTGCGCGCGCCGTCAAGATTACCGCGAACCCATGGGCCCAGGCATTTGCGCGGCAATGCCAGGCCGCTCTCGACGAGCTTGCACATTTTCGCTTGCCGGATGACGGCGTCATCCCGACGCTGCGCGAGCTGGCCGGCTTGAACAACGAATCGGGGCGGCGGGCGCGGGAGCGGATCGGCGCGCTCGAGCGCCTGGCGCGCGCATCCGGCGAGCTCGCCCGCATGGACTACAGCTTCCTCGTCGACAAGTCGCGCCGGCTTCTCGCGATCGGCTATAACGTGGCCGAGCACCGGCGCGACGCGAGCTGCTACGACCTGCTCGCCTCGGAGGCGCGCGCGGCGACCTTCGTGGCGATCGCGCAGGACGAGCTGCCGCAGGAGAGCTGGTTCGCCCTCGGCCGGCTGCTCACCGCTGCCGGCGGCGAGCCGGCGCTGCTGTCGTGGAGCGGCTCGATGTTCGAGTACCTGATGCCGCTGCTCGTGATGCCGGCGTACGAAGATACGCTGCTTGGGCGCACCTGCCGCGCGGCGGTGAACCGGCAGATCGCCTACGGCCGCGAATGCGGCGTGCCCTGGGGCATGTCTGAATCCGGCTACAACGCATTCGACGCCGCGCTCAACTACCAGTACCGCGCCTTCGGCGTGCCCGGCCTGGGGTTGAAGCGCGGGCTGACGGAGGACGTCGTGGTAGCGCCCTATGCCTCGGCGCTCGCCCTGATGGTGGCGCCCGAGGCGGCGTGCCAGAACCTCGAGCGGCTCGCCGCCGCCGGCCTCGAGGGAAAGTTCGGCTTCTACGAGGCGGTCGATTACACCGCTTCGCGCCTGCAGCGCGGCCAGTCGAGCGCCGTGGTGCGCTCGTTCATGGCGCATCACCAGGGCATGGTGCTCCTGTCGCTGGCGCATCTGCTGCTCGATCGCCCGATGCAGAAGCGCTTCGAGTCGGAGGTGCGCTTCCAAGCGACGATGTTGCTGCTTCAGGAGCGCATCCCCAAGCGCGCGTCGTATCTGGAAAACGCCGGCCGCTTCGACGTGCGCGCGGCCTCGAGCCTGCAGCAGGTGCCGGTGCGCGTGCTGGCGACGCCGGACACCCCGATCCCGGAGGTGCAGCTCCTATCGAACGGCCGCTATCACGTCATGGTCACCAACGCCGGCGGCGGCTACAGCCGCTGGAAGGATCTCGCCGTCACGCGCTGGCGCGAGGACGCCACCAGCGACAACTGGGGCAGCTTCTGCTACCTGCGCGACCTGGCGAGCGGGGAGTTCTGGTCGAGCGCCCATCAACCTTCGCTCAAGCCCGCGCAGGGCTACGAGGCGATCTTCTCGGAGGCGCGCGCCGAGTTCCGCCGCCGCGACCACGACTACGATACGCATACGGAGATCGTGGTCTCGTCGGAGGACGACATCGAGCTGCGACGCCTGCGCATCACCAACCGCGCTGCGCGCGCGAGGACGATCGAGGTGACGACTTATGCAGAAGTGGTGCTCGCGCCCGCCGCGGCCGACGCCCTGCACCCGGCGTTCAGCAACCTCTTCGTCCAGACCGAGATCGTGCGCGAGCGCCAGGCGATCCTCTGCACGCGTAGGCCGCGTTCGGCCGCCGAGCGCACGCCCTGGATGGTTCACCTGATGGTGGTGCACGGCGGCAAACCCGGGGCGATCTCCTACGAGACCGATCGCGCGCGCTTCATCGGGCGCGGCGGCACCGTTGCCGCGCCTCACGCGATCGACCAGCCCCTTTCCGAAAGCGAGGGCCCGGTGCTCGATCCGGTCGTGGCGATCCGCCGGCGCATCGCGCTCGAGCCGCAGCAATCGGCCACCATCGACATGGTGACGGGCGTCGGCGAGACGCGCGAGGCTTGCCTCGCGCTCGCCGGAAAATACCAGGATCGGCACCTCGCGGATCGCGTGTTCGATCTCGCGGCGACGCACGCCGGGGTCACGCTGCGGCAGATCAACGCCACCGAGTCCGACGCGCAGCTCTATGGGCGCCTGGCAAGCTCGGTGCTCTACGCCAACGCCGCGCTGCGCGCCGACGCAGGCGTGCTGGTGGCGAACCGCCGCGGGCAATCGGGGCTCTGGGGCTACTCGATCTCCGGCGACCTGCCGATCGTGCTGCTGAAAATCGGCGACGCGGCGAACATCGATCTGGTGCGCCAGCTCGTGCAGGCCCACGCGTACTGGCGGCTGAAGGGTCTGGCGGTGGATCTGGTGATCTGGAACGAGGACCATGCCGGCTACCGGCAATTGCTCCAGGACCAGATCATGGGGCTGATCGCCGCCGGAATCGAAGCGCAAGTGATGGAGCGTCCGGGCGGCATCTTCGTGCGCCGCGCGGAGCAGATCGCCGACGAGGACCGCGTTCTGCTCGAATCGGTGGCGCGTGCCGTCATCAGCGACGTGCGCGGCACGCTGGCCGAGCAGGTCAGCCGCAAGAGCGTCAGGGAACGTCGCCTGGAAGGGCGCGGTCCGCACTGGAACGCGCCGCGATTGCGGATGGTTCGTGCGCCGCCCCAGCCGGTCCCCGGCGAGCTCGCCTTTGCAAACGGCATCGGCGGATTCGCCGCGGATGGCCGCGAGTACGTCATCACGACCTCGACCGGTCGACCGACGCCTGCGCCTTGGGTGAATGTGCTTGCAAACCCGAACTTCGGCACCGTGGTTTCGGAGAGCGGCCTGGGCTATACCTGGAGCGAGAACGCCCACGAATTCCGGCTGACCCCGTGGAGCAACGACGCGGTGAGCGAGGCGAGCGGAGAGGCCTTTTACCTGCGCGACGAAGAAAGCGGCGAGTTCTGGTCGCCGACGCCGTTGCCCTGCGGCGGGCCCACGCCTTACGTGACGCGGCACGGCTTCGGCTACAGCGTGTTCGAGCACACAGAGGGCGGCATCCGCTCCGAGCTGCGAGTCTTCGTGGACCTGGCGGAGCCAGTCAAGTTTTCGGTCCTGAAGCTCGCCAACCGCTCGGGCCGAACGCGCCGGCTCTCGGCGACCGGGTACGTGGAGTGGGTACTGGGCGACCTGCGGCCGAAAACGGCGATGCACGTGGTGACCGAGGTCGATCCGTCGAGCGGCGCGCTGCGCGCAGCCAACGCCTACAACACCGAGTTTGCCGATCGGTCCGCGTTCTTCCACGTCGACGATCCGTCTCGGCGGGTGAGCGCGAATCGCACCGAGTTTCTCGGGCGCAACGGCACGCCCGGGAATCCGGCCGCGATGCGGCGCGCGCAGCTCTCGAACCAGGTCGGCGCGGGCCTCGATCCCTGCGGCGCGCTGCAGGTCGTTTTCGAGCTCGCCGCCGGCGAGGAGCGCGAGATCGTGTTTAGCCTCGGCATTGCCGGGGCGAGGCCGGCGGCGCCGCGCGCCGCCCTGGAAAAAGTTCTGCAATACTGGCAGCGGACCCTGGGCGCGGTGCAGGTGGAAACGCCCGACCGGTCCTTCGACGTGCTGGCGAACGGCTGGCTCCTGTACCAGACGCTGGCGTGCCGCACCTGGGGACGCAGCGGCCACTACCAGTCCGGCGGAGCGTTCGGCTTCCGTGATCAGCTGCAGGACGTCGTGGCGCTGTTCCATGCCGAGCCGCGCCTTGCCCGCGAGCACCTGCTGCGCTGCGCGGCGCAGCAGTTTCGCGACGGCGATGTGCAGCACTGGTGGCATCCGCCGTCGGGCCGGGGCGTGCGCACGCATTGCTCGGACGATTACCTGTGGCTGCCCTGGGTTGCGTCGCGCTACGTGCTCGCCACCGGGGACGCCACGGTGCTGGAGGAACCGGTTCCCTTCCTCGAAGGCCGCGCGGTGAGGCCCGAGGACGACTCCTACTACGACCTGCCGGCGCGCTCGAGCGAATCGGCAAGCCTGTACCAACACTGCGTGCGCGCCGTCGAGCGGGGGCGCGGCGTCGGCGAGCATGGGCTGCCGCTGATCGGTTCGGGCGACTGGAACGATGGCATGGACCAGGTCGGTGCGAAAGGCAAGGGCGAAAGCGTGTGGCTCGCATTTTTCCGCCACGACGTGCTCACCCGCTTCGCCGCGGTCGCGCGCGACCGCGGCGACGGCGCCTTCGCCGACCAGTGCCTGCACGAGGCGGCAGAACTGCGACGCAGCATCGACCGGCACGGCTGGGACGGCGAGTGGTACCGCCGCGCGTTTTTCGACGACGGCTCGCCGCTAGGCTCGGCCGTCAACGCGGAATGCCGCATCGATTCGATTGCCCAGAGCTGGGCGGTGCTCTCCCGCGCCAGCGGCGCGGAGCGGTCGCGCGCCGCGATGGAGGCGCTCGACCGGCACCTGGTTTGCCGCGAGCACGGACTAGTCAAGCTGCTCGACCCGCCGTTCGACAAGTCGGCGTCGAATCCCGGGTACATCAAGGGCTACGTCCCCGGCGTCAGGGAGAACGGCGGGCAGTACACGCATGCCGCGATCTGGGCGGCAATGGCGTTCGCCGAGCTGGGCGACAGCCGCGCATGGGAGCTCTTCTCCATGATCAACCCGGTCAACCACGCGAAAACCGCGGCAGCGATTGCCCTCTACAAGGTGGAGCCGTACGTGATGGCGGCGGACGTCTACGCGGCGGACCCGCACACCGGCCGCGGCGGCTGGACCTGGTACACCGGCTCGGCGGGCTGGATGTACCGGCTCGCGGTGGAATCGCTGCTTGGCCTGAGGCTCGAGGGCGACAAGCTGCGCATCGCGCCGTGCCTGCCGGCGAGCTGGCCAGGGTTCAAGCTGCGCTATCGCTACCGCGAAACACTCTACCGAATCGCCGTGGTGCGCGACTACGGCGGCAGCGCCGAGCACGTCATCCCGCTGATCGACGATCGCCGCGAACGCGACATCGAGCTGAGAATCCCCAGCGCTTAGCGCGCGCGCGCACAGACGCCGGTCGCGATGCCGGTCAAACTGCGGAGATGGCCGATGCTTGGCTGAGACGAGTCGTCATGCTGGCGATTGTGCTGCTGGTGCTGCACGCCGTAGGCAGCTGGGCCTACGCGGCGCTCGGGGTAGCCGCGGCAATCGTGGCCGCCGTGCTGGTCGCCGCGGTCTCCATCTTCAGCGCCCGCATGGCGGGGCTTGCGGACGGCAACAACGCCTGGTTTGTGGTGCCGACGGTGGTGTTCACCGGGCTGCCGCTGGCTGCGAGGCTGTGGACGTTCGCCACCGCCGAGCAGAGCTGGTGGACGCGCACCGTCGAGTTCGCGCCGTTCCTGATCGGGTTTGCCGCGCCCGTGTTCCTACTCCTGCTGGCGTACCTCGAACTGGGTCGTCGGCAGCTCGACGATGAACAGCAGGTCGTTACCGACCCGCGTGAGCCCGGGCGTGCCCACGAGCCGCTTTTCAAGAGCCGCGCTGTCGGTCCGCACAAAGCATAGCGCTTGGCGTTTCCCGGGCTTGGCCAGCGTCCAGATATCGACATGCGCGACGACGCCTTTTTCGGCGCACAGCTCCTGGATCGCGCAGGTCAGGCTGGCGGTGTCGCCACATTCGGCCAATGGTTTCACCGGCGCATTGTCGTGGATCGCAGCGCTCCGGTCTGTGCGGTGCCCGCCATTGCGTCGCCTAAAGCCAGTACTCCCACAGTCGCGCAGCCCGCTCCTTGAGTCTGAACGCGAAGGACCTCGCGTTCCAGCGCTCCAGGTCGATGGCTTCCGACGCCGCGAGATCGGCGGCAAAAGCGGCCTGCATCTGGCCGGCAAACTCCCGCCCCAGGATCGTGGCGTCGAGCTCGTCATTGTGGAGAAAGCTGCGCCAGTCGAGATTGGTCGAGCCGACGCACGACCAGACGCCGTCGATGGTCGCGGTCTTGGCATGCAGCATCGCGCTGCGCCGCTCGTAGATCTTCACGCCGGCGCGCAGCAGGGCTGAATAGTGCGAGCGCCCGGCATGAAATGCGATGCTCGCGTCCGATTTGCCTGGCAGCACCAGCCTGACGTCGACGCCGCGCCGGGCGGCCCCGGTGAGGGCGTCGAGGAGCTGCGGGTCGGGGACGAAATAGGCATTGGTCAGGTAAACGTGAGACTCGGCTTTGGAAATCGCCGAAATCAGCGTCAGGTAGATGAGGCTGTGCGGCTCGTCGGGCGTGCTGCCGATCGCGCGCACCATTTCGGTGCCCTTCCCGGCGAGCTCGGGAAAGTAGCCCGCTGCGTCGAGCGGTGCGCCGCGCTGCTTCGCCCACGTCTGCATGAACATCTTCTGGAATTCGTCGACCACCGGGCCCTCGATCCGCAGGTGCGTGTCGCGCCAGGCGGGCCGACCTGCAGCGCTCCCGGCCGAAGATCCTCCCGAGTGCACGCGGCTGAAGTTGATTCCGCCGACGAACGCGGTGCGGCCGTCGATCACCAGCAGCTTGCGGTGGTCTCGGTTGTTGACGAGCCACTCCTTCCTGGCCGACAGCGGGTTGACCGGATTGAACTCGAGCACCTGCACGCCGCCGGCCGTCAGAAGATCGAAGAATGCCTTCGGGGTGCCGATGGAGCCGACGCTGTCGTAGAGCAGGTTGACCTGCACGCCCTGCGAGCGCTTCTGCAGCAGCAGCTCCGAGAGCTGGCGGCCGATCTCGTCGTCCTCGATGATGTAGGTCTCGAGGTTGATGTGGTCGGTGGCGGCGCCGATCGCGGCAAACATCGATCGGTAGGTCGCCGCGCCGTCCTGCAGCAGGAGCACCCGGTTGCCCGCCGTCAGCGGGCTGCCGACGATGGCCTGCTCGACGGCGACGTGCTGCTGCAGGATGTCGAGCTCGCCGCCATTGCGGGACAGCTTCGAGAGGATGGCTGCAACGCGCTGCGTGGAAAGCGCGCCGCGCGCGCTCTCGATCTCTACCTGCGGCGTATCGCGCGCCCCCATGTGCAGCCCGGCGTCGGGCAGTTGCGCGCAACCTGCCGCGAGCGCGATCAGTCCCGTTCTCATGAGCATGCATGACTCCTTGGCAGGACCTGCATTGTGGTGAATGCCTGCCGCACATTCCGTGCGCTGACCGTCATTGCCGGATGGCTTGTGACACGCATGTGACGCGGCGGATTTTTCTAGGTACGCCAGCGCACATAACGTGGAGTGGAATGCGTGTATGGTGATCCTCCCGCATGCTGCACGAATTTCTCACCGCAAACCGGGACGACCTGATCGACCGCTGCAGGCTGAAGGTCGTCCAACGGCGCGCGCCGAAAGCGACCGACGCGGAGCTCGAGCACGGGATACCGCTTTTCCTTGACCAGCTCGTCAAGACGCTGCGGGTCGAGAGGACGGCGGTCCCTGCGCGAAGCCGCGAGGTTTCCGGTCCGTCGGGCGGCGAGGGGTCGGTCTGGTCGGAGATCGGTGCAAGCGCGGCGCGCCACGGTCGCGAGCTGCTGTACCACGGGTTCACGGTCGACCAGGTGGTGCACGACTACGGTGATCTCTGCCAGTCGATCACCGATCTCGCGTTCGAGCGCGATGTGCCTTTCGAGGTCGACGAATTTCGAACTCTCAACCGCTGCCTGGACAACGCGATCGCCGATTCGGTCACTGAGTTCACCTATCAGCGCGATCTTCTGCTGGAGGATGCAGGGATTCACGCCCGGAATGACCGTCTGGGTTACCTGGCGCACGAGCTGCGCGGCCTCATCCAGACCGCCACGCTCGCGGTCACCGCCATCAAGGCCGGCAATGTAGGGCTGGCCGGGGCGACGGGTGCCGTGCTCGACCGCAGCTTGATCGGGCTGCGCAATCTGGTGGACCGCTCGCTCGCCGACGTGCGGGTGACGGCGGGGATGCCGCCGCGACGCAGGCTGCTGTCCCTTGCCCAGTTCATCGGCGAGGTGAAAATCTCCGCGTCGCTGGAGGCGCAGGCGCGCGGCTGCGGGCTCGCGGTTTCCACCGTCGAGCCGGGCCTCGCCGTCGAGGTCGACCGGGACCTGCTGTTCTCGGCGGTCGGAAACCTGCTGCAGAACGCGTTCAAGTTCACGGAGCAAAGCTCCGAGGTGTCATTGAACGTTCATTCCACCGCCGATCGCATCCTGATCGATGTCGAGGACAACTGTGGCGGCCTGCGTCCGGGCGACGTGGAGAAAATGCTCCAGCCCTTGCCGACAGGCAGCGAAGAGAGGTCCGTCCTCGGGCTCGGACTGTCGATCTGTCGTCGCAGCGTCGAGGCGAACGACGGGGTTCTCCGCGTGCGCAACCGGCCCGGCACGGGCTGCATCTTCACCATCGAGCTGCCCCGGCACGCCATGCAGTAGCTGTCGGGTTTTCCCGGATGTACGGAAGCGTACAGACCGGCGTAAGATATTGCGTGGTTCAGAGCGTCCCGCGGCAGCACAACCGGTTGCTGGCGGGCTTGCCAGCGGCGGAGCTCGAGCGCGTGCAAGGCGCTCTCGAGGAAGTGCAACTGAGCCTCGGCCAGTCGATCTACGAGTCCGGCGTCGAAATCCGACACCTCTACTTTCCGACCGCGGGCATCATCTCCATGCTCCAGGTGATGGAGAACGGCTCATCCGCGGAGTTGGCCGTGGTGGGAAACGAGGGCGTGGTCGGAATCGCCATGTTCATGGGCGGCGGCGGTATTACGCCGTCGCGCGCCATCGTGCAGAGCGCCGGCCATGCTTACCGCCTTGCGAGCGAGATCCTGCTCCACGAGTTCGCGCGCGGCGGCGACTTCCAGCACCTCCTGCTGCGCTATACGCAGGCCTTGGTCGTTCAGATGGCGCAGACGGCGGTCTGCAATCGCCATCACTCTGTCGAGCAGCAGCTTTGCCGCTGGCTGCTGATGAGCCTCGACCGCCTGCCGACCAACGAGCTCGTAATGACGCAGGAGATGATCGCCAACATGCTCGGCGTGCGCCGCGAGGGCGTCACCGAGGCGGCGGGCAAGCTGCAGAAGCGAAGGATGATTCGCTACGCGCGCGGGCACATCAGCGTGCTCGACCGGGTGAAGCTGGAAAACTCCGCATGCGAGTGCTACGGAGTGGTGAAGCGCGAGTACGACCGGCTGCTGGTTTCGATCCCAGAACTGGGAAAGTAAATCCCCGCCGCCGCGCCTTGGGCGTATAGTGGGTCCAGTTTCCTAGTTCGCAGTCGGCTTTCGACATCAGGCTCCCGCTTCGGCTCCTCCTGCCGTAAGTCCACTTCGTGTGGTCAACCAGGAGCCGCCATTCCCCGTGCTACGACGCCAGTTCGTGAAAATCATCTGCTCGCCGCGCTTTCGTCCAAGAGGTACCGGCAGGTAGCGCGCGGTCTGGAGAAAATTGAGCTCGACCTTGGCGAAATCCTCCACGAGCCCGGCAGCCGGCCGCGCCACGTCTATTTTCCGAACAACTCCCTGGTTTCGCTGGTGGTCGCCACGGCGGGCGGCCATCTGGAAGTTGGCCTGGTGGGGAAGGAAAGCATGGTCGGAATTCCCGTGGCGCTCGGCCAGGCCGCGTCTCCAGTGCGCGCCTTGGTGCAGGGAGAGGGCAGCGCGATGCGGATGAGCACGGCGAGCTTCATTCAGGAGATCAGGCGCAACGGCGAGTTGCGGCGGCAGCTCGACCGCTGCACCTACGTGGCGATGGCGACCGCGATGCAGATCGCCGCCTGCAACAACCGGCACGTGCTGGCCGCGCGGCTCGCGCGCTGGCTGCTGATGGTGCGCGACCGGCTGGGGCGCGACGAGTTTCGCATGACCCAGGAGTTCCTTTCCGTGATGCTCGGCGTGCGGCGGGCGGGGGTCACCGAAGCTGCGGGCGCGCTGCAGCGCCGCCGCCTGATCCGCTATAGCCGCGGCAAGGTCACGATCCTGAAGCCCGAAGCGCTGCGAGCCGCTGCGTGCTCGTGCTACAACGTGATCCGGAAACTGGAAAGAGACGGCAGGAATCCCTGATGCGGGCCGATGCCTACGCGGCCCGACGCGCGTCGCTGTCTGCTGCATCAAGCCATCGGGCGGCGTCTTCCTCGGCCTCGAAGAGCTGGGCCTTGATTCCCGCAGCATTGAGGTCGCGCTGCGTATTGCTGTAGGCGAGCGCTACCCGCGGCGAGGTTGCGACCAGGGCGATTTTCAGATCTGCAGCCACTCCCGCCAGCACCATCGTAGTCGCGGCAACGCGCAGCGCTCGTTCGCCCGCCGGCTCGTCATCGCCGGCGACGATCAGCGCGCGCGTGATCTGGCGGCGCACACAGGCAACGGCAAGCTCGCGATACAGCTGCATGATGTCCGTTACCGTGCTGTAGCCGAACTCCAACCTCAAGTACGCGGCTGTGTCCTGGGCCTGACGCGCGCACGTTCCACCTAAGCTCGCACTCATAAGGGTCTTTTTAGCATTGGCCGCGCGTGCATTCCGTGCGCTGCCGTACATTGACGCGCCGGCGAGCCAGCGCCGGCCGACGTCAGGGAAAACCTCTCCGCCGCGATCTTGTAAGAAGCGGCGAAACTTCCCAGAGATGCACTCACGGCGGGCGCAGGCCTCGAGCTTTGCGCGCGGGCACATGCATTGCGATCAATCGAGTCGCAGCAAACCACAAAGGAGTACGACCAATGGAAGAACGCGAGCAGCAGAGCCAGCCGGGAAAGCCGCAGCAAGACCAGCCGGGAAAGCAGCAGCCCGGGCAGCAGAAGCCCGGTCAACGCGGCGAAAATCCGCAGCAGGAAGATGAGGACAACGAGCAAAGCGTCGGCAAGGTGCCCGAACCCAAGACCGACGATCCGAAAAAAAGCCGCGATCAGACCTAAATACCCCCTCGATGCCAAAAGGCCCGCGAGTGCGGGCCTTTTGTTTTGCGCTTGACATAGACGCCTCATTGCCTCAAGATCCATCCAATTGGATGGTAATAGGATGGTAATTGGATGGCGGCGCAAGGGTCCGATTCGGAAAAGATCACGATCAATCTGGGATTCGTCGACCTTGGCCAGGTCGATCTGCTGGTCAAGGACGGGTTCTATTCGAACCGGACCGATTTCATCCGGACTGCGATCCGTAACCAGCTGCTGACGCACGGCGACGTGCTCAAGAAGAGCGTCGCACGCCGCTCGATGGTTCTTGGCCTGGAGCGCTACACCCGTAACGACCTCGAGAAGGTGGTCGCATCGGGAAAACCGCTTGAGATCCAGGTGCTGGGCCTCGCGACGATCGACGACGACGTAACGCCGCAGCTTGCCCGGCAGGCGATCGCCTCCATCGCAGTGCTGGGCGCCTTGCGCGCCAGCCCCGCAGTGAAGGCGGCGCTCGCTGATCGCCTCCGCTAGCTTCAACTAAAGGAATTTGATGCCAACGAATCACCGCTTGTCCCCCGCAATGCTTGAGGCTGCGCAACTCACGCGCGCCGGTCGTGTTCTCGAAGCGACCGAGGCGATTCAGCGCGCGCTGCGCCAGCGGCCCGCGCCGAGCGGCCGCGTCATCGAAGGCGTGTTTTCGAGGGTCGAAGAGCCGCGCGAGCGCCACGAAGAGCCGCGCGAGCGCCAAGGCGCCAAGGAGCCGCTCGAGAGGCGCTCCGGCAAGTTCATCTCGGGGTCATTTGCCAATGAGCACGGTGCGCGCCCCTACAAGCTCTACCTCCCGGCGGGTCACGCCGGCAAAGCGCTGCCGCTGATCGTGATGCTTCACGGCTGTACCCAGACCGTCGACGACTTTGCCGCCGGCACGCGCATGAACGCGCTCGCCGAGGAGCGGCAATGCTTCGTTCTCTATCCGGCGCAGACGCAGTCCGCG
Organism: Burkholderiales bacterium; assembly: GCA_035649875.1. Taxonomy (GTDB): domain Bacteria; phylum Pseudomonadota; class Gammaproteobacteria; order Burkholderiales; family SG8-39; genus SCGC-AG-212-J23. The sequence goes on from DASRIR010000329.1 coordinate 17,866, forward strand.
AACCGCTCGCGGTGCTGGAACTGGTTCAAGCGCGGCGACCAGCGCCGCGACAAAGGCGAGCCGGCCATCATCGCCGGCATGACGCGCGAGGTCGCGAGCCGCTACGGAATCGACGCGCGTAAGGTGTACGTCGCCGGCCTGTCAGCCGGCGGCGCGATGGCGGCGGTCATGGGCGCGGCTTATCCGGACCTCTATGCCGCCGTCGGCATCCACTCCGGTCTCGCCGCGGGAAGTGCGCACGATGTGCCGTCCGCCTTCGCCGCCATGCAAGGGACGCCGCCGCCGCCAGTACGAGCTGCGGCCTCGAGCCACGCAAAGCGCACGCTGCCGATCATCGTTTTTCACGGAGATCGCGACTCCACCGTGCACCCGCGCAACGGCGAGCAGGTCGTTTCCGCGTCCGCGGCGCGAAACGCGGCATCGGGCAATACGGTCTCGGTGGAACGCGGTCGGGTGCCCGGCGGCCACGCGTACACGCGCACGGTGCATACCGATCCCGACGCACGCGTCGTTCTCGAGCACTGGCTGGTGCATGGGGCCGGCCATGCGTGGGCCGGCGGAAGCGCAAGCGGTTCCTACACGGATCCCAAGGGGCCGGATGCCGCGCGCGAGATGCTGCGCTTTTTCCTGCTTTGCTAACGCGCGGCACGAACAGGCGTAGGGGCTTCCCCGACTCGAGTGCTTCGAATGCGCACTGTTCGCGAGCGCACGGACACCGAGCGCTGACTAACGCACTATCCTGCTGATGCTATTCGCTGGTTTGCTGGACCTTCCTTGGTGGGGATACATTTTCGGCGCGTTCATCCTGACGCACGTCACGATCGCGTCGGTCACCATCTATCTGCACCGCTGCCAGGCGCACCGCGCCCTGGAATTGCACCCGATCGTGTCGCACTTCTTCCGCTTCTGGCTCTGGCTCACGACCGGCATGGTGACCAAGGAATGGGCGGCGATCCATCGCAAGCACCATGCGAAGGTCGAGACCGCCGAAGATCCCCACAGTCCCCAGACCCACGGCATCCACCGCGTTCTCTGGCTCGGCGTCTTCCTGTATGTCAAGGAGTCGTACAACAAGGAGACGATGGAGCGCTACGGTCACGGCACGCCCGATGACTGGATCGAGCGCAACGTCTACGCCCGATATTCCGTGCTAGGGCCTTGCCTGATGGCTGCGATCGACGTGGCGGCGTTCGGCTTGGTTCCAGGCATGCTGATCCTGCTGACACAGATCGCCTGGATCCCGTTCTGGGCTGCCGGCGTGATCAACGGCGTGGGCCACTTCTTCGGCTATCGCAGCTACGACGTGCCCGACGCGAGCGCCAACATCGTGCCATGGGGCATCCTGATCGGCGGCGAGGAGCTGCACAACAACCACCATGCGTTTGCCACCTCGGCCAAGCTTTCTTCGAAGTGGTACGAGTTCGACATCGGCTGGATGTACATCTGCATCCTCGAGAACCTTGGTCTGGCATCGGTGAAAAAGGTGGCGCCCAAGCCGCGGTTCGCCGATAAAGCGGTGGCTGACCTCGACACCCTGCATGCCGTCATCGCGAACCGCTACGACGTTCTTACTCGCTTCGGCAAGTCCTTGAAGCGCATCTACGCCGAGGAGAACTGCCTCGCGCTGGCGCGCGTAATTGCCATGCGCGACGAGCTCGTCGCCCTTTGGGAGCGCTCGAGCGCGTCGAAGGAGCAACTGCTGCGCCAGTTGCACGACTGGTGCAGCCGGGCCGAGGCGAGTGGCGTAGCCGCACTAGTGGAATTTTCGCGGCGGCTTCGCTCCTACGCCTGAACGCGCAGGGGTGTGGCGGGCCTAGTGCAGGCTCGCGCGGCTCCTCGCCGCCACGCCGTCAGCCCACACCTTAGGGAAACGCCGCTGCAGGAAGGCGGCCAGGCGCGATTGCAGGTGGCGTTTCTCCAGCAGCAGGTCGACGCCGGCGCCTCGGCATTGCAGGTCGAGGCCGGCGGCGGCGCTCGCCGTGAGGACGACGATCGAGGGCGGGTTGGGGCGCGCCTTGAGGAGCGCGGTGAGGCCGACGCCGTCGACTGCTGGTAACGGATGCGCGGCGAGCACGAGGTCGGGCGAGCGCTGGTCGGCGCTCTGCAACGCTTGGGTGGCTGAGGAGACCGATTCGACGGCGACATGGCCGAAGAATTCTTCCAGCCACGTCGCCATGGCGCAGCGCCATGCCGGATCAGGTTCCACCAAAAGGACGCGCATGGGCGCATCATTCCAGCCAAGATCGCGATCCGGTCTAGCGGCGCGTGGGCCGAACAGTCGGGTATCCTTCATGGGCGCCGACTTGACGAAATTTGAACGAACAGGGAACCCAATGAGAAATACCACCCGCAATCTCCGTAATCGCAGGCGCAAGCAGAAGATCAAGCGCCGCCTCGCCACCACGGCCAAGCAGGCGAAGAAGGCTGCCGCGACGAAGAAGGCCTAGACCCAGACTTGCAGCACGTAGTCGTACGCTGCCTGCGCGTTAGTCATGTCGACGCGCTGCAGCTTGATGCGGTAGCCCTCTTTGGTCTTCTTGAGCTGGTGCATGTACGAGCCGGCGAAATGCCGCACGTCGTCGCGCCGCAGCTCCATCATGTGGAAGCGCGAGCGGACGATTACGTCGCCGCCGGGCGATTCCTGCTCGAGGATCACGTTGGACACCACGTGATTCGTGCCCCACAGCGGGCGCTGCGACCAGGCGTCGGGATGCAGCACGCGCCCCATGCGCACGCGCATCAAATTCTTGTCCTCGGCGAAGATCGCGGGCGTGCCGTCCCAGGTGGTGTACGACGGATCGGGCGGCATCCAGTAGACGCCGTCGTCGGTGAAGAGACCGATCCAGTCGTCCCAGCGCTTGGCGTCGAGGAGGTCCGCCTGGCGGTAGAGGAACTGCTCGACCGCGTGCTGGCTTGAATGATGCCCATTGACGGTACGGCGAAGGGTTTTCTTCGCAACCTTCCTCAGCCGCCTAAGCACGCATGTACTCCGCCCAGGCCTTCATTTGCCCGCGCATCGGCGCCTCGGAGGTGCCCATGTTCGGACCACTCTCGACATGGCCGTCCTTCTCGATGTCGCGGCCGAAATGGCGGCCGAAGCTCACCCAGTCGCCGGCGTCGGCGGCGAGCCCCTGGTGGCACTTCCAGAAGTTCTCCAGGTCGTCGGCGTTGATCAAGGTGGAGGGCGAGTTCACCAGGTTGTAGTAGGCGAGCGAGCGGCGGTAGATCGCCTCGGGCGCGCCTTTCAGGCGGAAATGCCAGATCTCGGTCAGCGTGCGGTCGACGCTCAACGGCCTCACTGCGCGAAGCTGCTGAAGGGGCGATTGCACCGACAGGCCCGGGTAGACGATCACGTGGTGGATGTTGACGCCGACGATCTCCTCGAAGCGCTTCTGGCCGTAGGCCTTGATCATGATCTTGTCGTAGGCGACGGTGTCCGGGTCCTGCGGCCGCAGGCCCATGTAGCCGGTGAGCACGCTGTGGCCTCCCGGATAATTGAGGGTCTGGAAGTTGTCCCACTTGTCGATGGTCACCGTGGCGAAGGCGGAGAGCATGTGGTAGGAGAGCGGCGCGCTTCCGGACTGCTTCGCGAGCTTCTTCTCGATGTCGTGCGCGGCGCGCCCGGTCGACTGGTGCACCACCGAGGGATGCAGCGCGTCGAGCTGGTTCTCGAGGAAGATCTTCCAGTTGGAATGCTGGATGACGCGGAAGCAGTTCGGCACCACCTCGACCTCGCCCTCGGGCGCGCGGTCGCACATGTCGTCGAACGCGACAATGGCATCGCCAAGAAATTCCTTCAGCGAAACTCCTTCAGAGGAAAGACTTGCGAAGACAAACCCGCGGTAATTCTCGACGCGCGCCGCGCGCTTCATGCTGCAGTCCGGTTTGTCCTTGCCGAAGCGCGTGCCGGCGTACGCCGAGTCCATCGGGATCGAGCGCAGCTTGCCGTCGTGCCTGAAGGTCCAGGCGTGGTACGAGCAGCGGAAGAACTCGCCCGCGTTGCCGTGGCGGTCGCCGACCATCATGTTGCCGCGGTGCGGGCAGCGGTTGTAGAGCACGCTGATCTTGCCGTCGGCGCCGCGCACCATCAGCATCGGCTGGCGGCCGATCTGCAGCGTGTAGTAGTCGCCGGCCTTCGGGATCTGGCTTTCGTGGCCGCAGTAGATCCACACGCGCTCGTGGATGCGCTGCATCTCGAGCTCGAAGATCTGCGGGTCGGTATAGACCTCGCGCCGCACCCGGTCGGGCTCGACGCACTTCGAAAGATCGGGAATATGTTCTCGCAGCATGGTGGTGCTCCTCGTGAGGCGAATGATAATCTAGCCGTCCCGCGGAGGAGGCGCCATGCTCAGGCTGATCCTGGTTGTCCTGCTAACCCTTTCCCAGTCCGCTCTCGCGCAAACCCCGCTGCGCACCAAAGTCTTCCCCGGCGCGCAGGCCTTGCCGCTGATGGCCGGGGTGCAGCAGAAGATCTTCGAGCGCCACGGCATCCAGCTCGAGCTGCTCTTCACCACCAATTCGCAGGAGCTGCGCGACGGCCTCGCCACCGGCGACTTCCAGGTCGCGCACTCCGCGGTGGACAACGCGGTGGCGATGGTCGAGATG
>DASRIR010000330.1:0-7633 GCA_035649875.1 Burkholderiales bacterium
CTACGGATTCCCGAATACGCTGCCGGTGACGATCGACATGATGATCGCGCACGCGCAGGCGGTGCGCCGCGGCGCGCCGAACTGCATGATCCTGGTGGCGATGACCTACGGCAGCTACGCCACGCCGGAGCTCGGCGTCACGAACGCGCTGCGCCTGATGAAGGAGGGTGGCGCCGATGTGGTGAAGATGCAGGGCGGAAAGGACAAGGCGCACATCATCCGCGCCATCGCAGACGCTGGCGTCCCGGTGATGAGCCACGTCGGCATGTGCCCGCACTTCGTCCACCAGTACGGCGGCTTCAAGCTGCAGGGCCGCACCGCCGCCGAGGCGATGCACATCGTGGAGGACGGCATCGCCATCGAGAAGGCGGGCGCGGTGGGCTTCGAGATCGAGGCGGTGCCCGCACCGGTGGCCAAGGCGGTAGACGACGCGGTGAAGATCTTCACCTTCAGCATCGGCGCCGGGCCCGCGAGCTGCGGCCAGCTCCTACTCGCGTTCGATCTTCTCGGCGTGTTCGACCAGTTCAAGCCGAAATTCACCAAGCGCTACGCGCAGATCTCGGATGTGGCGGTTGACGCCTTGCGCCGCTACGCGGCCGAGGTGCGCGAGGGCAAGTTCCCCGACGCCGATCACTCCTACGGCATGAAGCCGGAGGAGCAGCAGGAGCTCGCGCGGCTGATGTCCCGCCGTTCCTGAAGGAAGCCTACTCCACGCCGCCGGAAGCGAGCGCCTTCTTGGCCGCCGGCGTACCGAGATACTTCACCAGCGCCGCGGCGGCCTGCGCGTTCGCCGCGCCGCGCATGGGCGAGGCCACGTAGGCGTTGTACTGCTGCACTTCGGGCGGCAGCGGGCCGACGAAGCGCAGCCCTTTCTCCTTGTAGAGCATGATCTCGGTCATGGGCGCGAAGCCGACTTCGCGGCCGTTGCCCTTCAGAAGGTGGTCCATCACCTCCGCGGCGCTCGCGTAGCGCGTGGTCTTTTTCTCGATCTGGTCGTAGACGCCGATCTTGCGCAGCATGCTTTCGATGTACTGGCCGCCGGTCGCGCGGTTGAAGACCACCGACTCGGCCTCGAGCATGGCGCGCTTGAGCGCCTCGACGCTCGAGACGTCCGGCACCGGCGCGCCCGGGCGCACCGCGATGCCCTGGCCGACGCGTCCGAGCAGGACGCGCTCCGGCTCGACGCGTCCGGCCTCCGCGAAGGCGTCCATCACTGCCGGCGGCACGATCACCACGTCGAACTTCTCGCCCTTCTTCTCGACGCGCTCGCGGATTTGCGGCGCTGTGTTGAACGTCACGGCGGCTTTCTTCTCGTAGAGGGCAAGCGCGGCGCGCAGGCCGGGCTCGACAGCGCCGGCGCTCAACACCGCGATGTCCTGTCCCGATGCGATTCCGATGACCATCATGGCTCCCACTGCCAGAAACAGGCGTTGCATGGCTTCTCCTCAGGTCTTAAACACGACAGGCGCATGGAAATTCTTGTCGATGATCACGTCGACCACGGCGGGCTGGCCGCTCGCCAGCGCGCGCTTGAGGGCAGGCAGCAACCGGTCGGGCTCGGTCACGCGCTCGCCGTGGGCGCCGAGCACCCGGGCGAGCGCGGCGAAGTCGACGTCGCCATAGTCGACGGCGAAGGTGCGCCCGCCGTAGAGCTCGTTCTGGAACGCGCGCTCGTTGCCGAGCCCGAGGTCATTGAAGACCACGCACACCACGGGGATGCGCTCGCGGACCGCGGTCTCGAGCTCGCCGATGTTGCACATCATTCCCATGTCGCCGACCGTTGCCATCACCGGCTGGCGCGGCCGCGCCAGCTTGACTCCCATGGCGATCGGCAGCCCGGCGCCGACCGAGCCCCAGTCGCTGATGTACATGAAGGTATTCGGCTGGTGCGTGTCCATGAACAGGCGCACGTGCTTTCCGGCGTTGCCGGCGTCGATGATCATCACGCCGTCGGCGGGCAAGGCTTCGCGCATCGCGTATGCCACCACCGGGGGGAGGATCGGGGTTGCCTTTGAGTCGATCAGCTTATGCCGCTCCGCGTCCCACTCGTGGCGTACGCGCGCGACGTCAGCCCAATCCCACGTTCCCTTGAGTCGCGCGCCAAGCCCTTCGACGAAGCTGAGCGTCGAGCCGACGATCGCCTGCGCGACCGGAAATACCACGCCGATGTCGGTCGCTACCGTGCTGTGGTGAATGAGCGCGGCCTCGCGGCTGATGATGCCGTAGCGGAACTGGGTGGAGAAAAGATCGAGGTGCGCGCCCACCGCGATCACGGTGTCGGCCTGCGGCAGGGTGCGGTTGGCGCTCGACCAGCCGTTGCGCCCGAGTGGCCCGAGGGCGAGCCGGTGCGTGGTGGGAAAGGCGTCGGGGTGGTATTGGAGCGTCGCCACGGGGATTCCCGTGGCTTCCGCAAGGTGCTGGAGCGCGGAAAGCGCGTCCTCGCGAATGACGCCACCTCCGGCGACGAGCACCGGGCGCTTCGCTTTCGCGACCAGCGCCGCCGCGCGATCGAGCTCGACGGCCGAGCAGCTCGGCAGTGAAGTGGGCCGGTATGCCTGCGGTGCGATCGGCTCGGCGACGGTCTTCTCGAGCAGAATGTCCTTCGAAACGTCGAGGTGCACCGGCCCGAGCGGCTCGGCGAGCGCCACGCGGAACGCCCGGCGCAGCGCTTCCTGGATCTTCGACGCCGCGGGAATCGAGTACGCCCACTTGGTGATCGGCAGGTGAAAAGTCACTTGGTCGATGTCCTGGCTCGCGTCTTTCTCTCGCAGCCAGATTTCCTGCGCACCGCTGATGCTGATGATCGGCACGTAGCCCTTGTAGGCCGCGCCGATGCCGGTCGCAAGGTTGGTCACGCCCGGCCCTTCGGTCGCGGTCACGATCGCGGGACGGTTCAACGCCCGCGCATAGCCATACGCCATGAACGCCGCGCCCTGCTCGTGGCGGGTGAGGATGAAGCGGATCTCCGGCGTGTCGCGCAGCACGTCCAGGATCGGCAGGTTCATGGTGCCGGGGATGCCGAACACGTGTTCGACCCGCTCCCGCCGCAGGCAATCGACCACCGCCTGGGCGCCGCTGATCACGGTAATTTTTCTCGCTTGGGCAACGATGGCACCGGCATATGTCAACGGATGTTAGGGGTCGTGCGTCACAGCTACAAAGGGGTGTTTTGCGTATTTCCTGCCCCGGGGGTTAGCGTAAGCTAGCCCTCAGCGCTTCATAACGAAACAGGGGACGAACATGAAAAAGCAAACCGTGCTGGCCATCTCGCTGCTCGCGCTGGGGGCGGGCAACGCCTGCGCGCAGTCGCAGGCGGCGGGCGGCGGGCAGCTCGAGAAGTGCCGCGAGACCCTCGGCACGCTGACCGTGGTGGAGGACCGCAATTCGGGCTGGTATCGGCAAATGCAGCAGTACCAAGTGCAGTCCACCGTGCCGTTGTTGCGTATGCTGATCCAGGAATCGAACTGCTTCGTAGTCGTGGAGCGCGGCGCGGCGCTAAACGTGATGCGGCAGGAGCGCGAGCTCGAGCGCTCCGGCGAGGCGCGCCAGGGCAGCGACTTCGGCAAGGGCCAGCTGGTGTCTGCGGACTACGCGATGAACCCGAGCATCACCTTCAGCAGCCGCGATTCCGGCGGAATCGGCGCCGCGGTCGGCGGCCTCACCAGCAAGCTCGGCTCGTGGGGATCCACGGTCGGCGCCGTCGCCGGCAGCCTGAAGTTCAAGGAGGCCTCGACCATGCTCACGCTGATCGACAATCGCTCGGGCGTGCAACTCGCGGCGGCGGAAGGCAACTCCACCAAGACCGACTTCGGCGCCTGGGGCAGCGTATTCGGCGGCGGCGGCGGCGGCACCATGGGCGGATACACCAAGACGCCGGAGGGCAAGGTCATCGCGAGCTCCTTCGCAGACGCCTACAACAATCTGGTCAAGGCCGCGAGAAACTACAAGGCCCAGGAAGTGAAGGGCGGACTCGGCACCGGTGGCAGGCTCGGCGTGCAGGGCGGCCGCACCCAGGCTTCCAAGGACCTGAACAAGTAAGTCATTTCGAAAGTTCGTCGGCCCGGCGCCCGAGCGCCTGGAGAGCGTCGGCCGATGGGCTGCCAAGCGCGGCCGACAGCACGTCGACGCCCAGCCGGATCACGTCGATGACGCGCGCCTCCTCGACGTCGACCGGATGCCCGGCCTGCCACTCGCGGTGTGCATCACGCCCGGCCTTGACGACTGCGGCGATGTGGTCGTGCAGCTTGCCGAGCAGCGGCCGAAGATCCTGCTCGCCGCGCGCAACAGCGTCGAGCACCGCCCGCGACACCGATAGAAGCTGCTGCATGGTGCGTTCGAGCTCGACGCGGCTGCGTACCGGCCAGATGAACAAGGTGACCGCGAGCCCGGCCGCGATGCCGATCAGGGTGTTGACCGCGCGGTAAAGGTCGTAGTGCACTGCGTCCACGCTGTGGACCGCGAGCGTGATGACGCAGACCGTGACGCCGATGCGCGCCACCGGCACACCCCATCCGAGAAGCAGGGCGAGCAGGGCGGTGAGCGCGGCCGATGCGCCGATGGTGAGAATGCTCGGGCCGACGAGCGCCGCCACGACGATTCCAGTGATCATGCCGACGACAGTGCCCTTCACCCGGCTCGCGGACGTGGCGAGATCCTCGCCCACGCTCGTGCCGACGACGAGCGCCGCGGTGAACGCGCTGTAGATCGCATACTCGTTCTGGCCGCCCTGCGTCAGCGCGTAGCCGAGCGCGGTGGCAATGCCCACCTTAGCGCAGTAGCGCCATTGCGCGGCGCTGAGCCGGGTCATGGCGCTTTCATCATAGAATGAAAATCCGAGGAGGCGAAACATGACGAGCGCGAGTACGTGGTGCCGGGAAGTTGTTACAGCGATCGCCGTGATGCTGGCGGCATCCGCGCCGCAGCTGGCTCGAGCTGCCGAAATCGAAGGCGCGGTGACAAGCGCCAAAGGCCCGGAGGCCGGTGTATGGGTGATCGCCGAGACCACAGAGCTGCCCACGAAATTCGCGAAGATCGTCGTGACCGACGACCGCGGCCGCTACCTGATCCCTGATCTGCCGCAAGCGAACTACAACGTCTGGGTGCGCGGCTATGGGCTGGTGGATTCGGCCAAGGTGCGGGCCGCTCCTGGGAAGCGCCTCGATCTTCAGGCGACGGTGGCGCCGAGCGCCGCCGCGGCCGCCGAATACTATCCGCCGATCTATTGGTACGCGCTGCTCAAGATCCCGCCGAAGAGCGACTTTCCCGGCACCGGCCAGAAGGGCAACGGCATCGCCGAAGGCGTCAAGAGCCAGCACGAGTGGCTCAATACGGTGAAGACCAACGGCTGCATTTCATGCCATGCGATGGGCACGAAGGGCACGCGCACCATGCCCAAGGACTTCGCGCATTTCGAGTCATCGACCGAGGCCTGGGCACGCCGCATCGCTTCGGGACAGGCGATGAACAACATGATCAACGCGGCGAACCGCATCGGCATGGAGAAGTCGCTTGCGCTGTGGGCGGACTGGACCGACCGCATCGCCAAGGGTGAGGGGCCGTTCGCGCACCCGCAGCGGCCGCAGGGCGTCGAGCGCAACCTCGTGCTCACGCTGTGGGACTGGCATCGGCCAACCGCGTACCTGCATGACCTGATCGGCACGGACCGGCGCAAGCCGACGGTCAACGCCAATGGCAGGTTCTACGGCTCGGCCGAGAACAGCACCGACTACGTGCCGATCCTCGACCCCGTGCGCCACAGCGCGAGCGAAGTGTTGCACCCGGTGCGCGATCCGAAAACACCCTCGCATCGCACCGACGCCATGGCCCCGTCGCCGTACTGGGGCGACCAGCCGATCTGGGACGCGCAGACCAGCAACCACAACCCGATGATGGACGAGCACGGGCGGCCGTGGTTCACGGTGCGCATCCGCCCGGCGGAGAATCCGGATTTCTGCAAGAAGGGCTCGAGCCATCCGTCGGCGAAAGTGTTCCCGCTCGACCGCTCTACCCGGCATCTCTCGATGTTCGATCCGAAGAGCGGCAAGTTCACGCTCATCGGCACCTGCTATCCGACCCACCATCTGATCTTCGCGGAGGACGCGAACCATACCCTGTGGACCTCGAGCGGCGGCGTCGGTGGCGGCGTGCTCGGCTGGCTCGACCGCCGCACCTTCGAGCAGACCGGCGACGAAGCGCGCGCGCAAGGCTGGACGCCGTACATTCTCGACGCGAACGGCAACGGCAAACGCGACGCGTGGGTCGAGCCGAACGAGCCGCTCGATCCGGCGAAGGACAAGCGCGTGCACATCGGCATCTACTCCGTGGCCGTGAATCCCGCAGACGGCTCGGTCTGGGGCACGTCGCTCGCGCCGTTTCAGGGCCTCATCGTGCGCGTCGCGCCGGGGGCCGATCCAACGCACACCGCGCTTACCGAGATCTACGAAGTGCCGTCACCGGGCTACGGCGTGCGCGGCGGCGACCTTGGCCGCGACGGACGCTTCTGGGTTTCGCTCTCGAGCGGGCACCTCGGCGAATTCGACCGGCGCAAATGCAAGGGCCCGCTCCACGGTCCGCAGGCCGCGACCGGTCGCCACTGCCCAGAGGGCTGGAGGCTCCACGTCTTCCCCGGCCCCCAGTTCAGGGATGTGAGCGATCCGGGGAGCGTGGAGTCCAGCTACTACACATGGGTCGACCAGTTCAACATCTCCGGGCTGGGACGCGACGTACCGATCGCCACCGGGAACATGAACGATTCGCTGCTCGCGCTGGTGGACGGGAAGTTCGTCAATCTGCGCGTGCCGTATCCCATCGGCTTCTTCACCAAGTGGGTGGACGGCCGGGTCGACGACTCCGGCGCCGGCTGGAAGGGACGCGGGCTGTGGGCGACCTACTCCACACGCGCGATGTTTCACCTCGAAGGAGGCAAGGAGAACCGCCCGAGGGTGGTGAAGTTCCAGATCCGGCCCGATCCGCTCGCGAAATAGGTTCGCGGTCACGCTGCTCGGCGCGATCAAGCAAGGAGATCTGCCATGAGGTACGTCGTCTTCCTGCTGTGCATCCTGTCCTTCCACGCAGCCGCGCAGTCACCGGCGCCGCCTGTCGTCAAGGAAGGCAACACGTTCAAGATCTCGCAGCACGTGTACGTGATTCCGGACGAGCTGGTGCCGATGGTGCCGAACGTCGGCATCGTCGTGGGCACGAAGGCGACGCTGGTGGTGGACCCGGGGATGGGCCGCAGGAACGGCGAGGCCGTGCTGCGCGAGGCGAAGAAGCTCAGCCGCAACACCGAGTTCTACATCGTCAACACCCATTTCCACCCCGAGCACGCCACGGGCGAGGCGGGCTTCCCGCCGGAGGCGAAGGTGATCCGCGCGGCCGCGCAGCAGCAGGACATCGAAGAGATGGGAATGCAGTGGGTGCAGAACTTCGCCAGCCGCTCGCCGGGCATCGCGGAGACGCTGCAGGGCATCACCGGGTTCCGCAAGCCCGCCGAGGTGTTCGAGAAGGAGAAGACCCTCGACCTCGGCGGCGTGCGCGTGCGGCTGCTGCGGCTCGGCCCCGGGCACACGCGTGGCGACACGGTGTTCTTCGTCGAGCAGGACCGGGTGCTCTTTTCCGGCGATCTGGCGATGAG
>DASRIR010000331.1:0-2843 GCA_035649875.1 Burkholderiales bacterium
GAAAGTGCTCGCCGGGCCGTGCGAGCCGTAGCCGCCGCCGTCGAGCAGCGTCTGCAGGTGCATGCCGGTGAGCTTGCCGTCGGCGGTCACGCCGGTCTTCATCTTCATCAGCACCGGATGGCGGCCGCGGTGCACGTAGAACACCTCCTCGCGCGTGAGGCCGATCTTCACCGGACGGCCGAGCACCAGCGCCGCCTTGCACACCACGAACTCGTGGCCGCCCGGATCGCACTTGCCGCCGAAGCCGCCGCCGTTGGGCGTGGCGACGACGCGGATCTGCGCCTCGGGCACCTGCAGCACGCGCGCGAGCTGGCGGTGGAGGTAGTGGGGGTTCTGCGTGCTCGAAGAGATCTGCAGCCTGCCGTCGGCGTCGACGAAGGCGAGCGACGCCTGCTGCTCCATCGGCAGGTGCGTGTTGCCTTCGTAGAAGAACAGGTCCTCGAACACCAGGTCCGAGTTCTTCAACGATTCGTCGATGTTGCCGAACTCGTAGGACTGGTTGCGATGGATGTTTCCCTGCTCGCCGTAGTCGTGGATACGGGGCTCGGGGTTGAGCAGCCCCGCTTCGGGGTTCTCTATGGGTTTGAGGACCCTGTAACGAACCTCGATGAGGTTGACCGCCTCGACCGCGGTCTGCTCATCCTTCGCGATCACCGCGGCGACCGGATCGCCGACGTAGCGCACGCGATCGCGCGCCAGCGGGTACTCGTCCACCGACACCGGCATGATGCCGAACGGGATCGGGAAGTCCTGGCCGGTGAGCACCAGATGCACGCCCGGATGCTTCTTCGCTCTTTCAACCTCTACGTGCTCAACAACAGCGTGCGGGTGCGGCGAACGCAGCAGCTTCGCGGACAGCATGCGCGGCATGAAGAGGTCGTCGGCGTAGCGCAGCGCGCCGGTGACCTTGGAGCGCCCGTCCACCCGGCGGCGCGGCTTGCCGACGATGTCGAAGCGCTTCTTCATTTCTTCTCGTCGCGCAGTTGCCTTGCGGCGTCCTCAATCGCGTCGGTGATCTGCTGGTAGCCGGTGCAGCGGCAGAGATTGCCCGCGGTCGCTTCCTTGATCTGGTCTCGAGTGGGATTCGGATTCCGATCGAGCAGCGCCTTGGCGGTCATGATCACGCCCGGGGTGCAGTAGCCGCACTGCGAGCCGCCGAAGTCGGCGAAGGCCGCCTGCAGCGGGTGAAGCTGGGGCCCGCGCGCCAGGCCTTCGATGGTCTCGACCGAGCGCCCCGCGCAATCGAGCGCGAGCGTCAGGCAGGACAGCCGCGGCTCGCCGTCGACCAGCACCGCGCAGGCGCCGCACTCGCCCAGCTCGCAGCCGTGCTTGGTGCCGGTGAGCCCGAGGTCCTCGCGCAGCACTTCGAGCAGCGTCTTGTACGGCGCAAAGGAGACCTCGGCCGGCTCGCCGTTGACCGTCAGTTCCTGCAGGACGCTGCGCCGCATTTAGTTTGGGCCCCAAACAAATTCGCCCCTACTCTACTCCAAAGCCCCGGTAGCGAAAAGGGTTGGGACGGCGGTACGATTTCCGTCCCTCCAGGAGCTAGCCAACCCCTATGTCCCTACGCATCGGCGACACCGCACCGAATTTCCGGGCCCAAACCACCGAAGGCCAGATCGACTTCCACCAGTGGATCGGCGACGGCTGGGCCATCCTGTTCTCGCACCCGAAGGACTTCACCCCGGTGTGCACCACCGAGCTCGGCACCATGGCGAAGATGAAGGCCGAGTTCGACAAGCGCAACGCCAAGATCATCGGCCTGTCGGCCGACCCGGTGGACGATCACAAGCGCTGGGCGAAGGACATCGAGGAAACGCAAGGCGCACCGGTGAACTACCCGATGATCGGCGACCCCGAGCTCAAGGTGGCCAAGCTCTACGACATGCTTCCGGCCGAAGCCGCGCCGGGCAAGCGCAGCGCGGCCGAGAACGCGACCGTGCGCACCGTGTTCATGATCGGGCCGGACAAGAAAATCAAGCTGATGCTGTTCTACCCGATGACCACCGGGCGCAATTTCGACGAAGTTCTGCGCGTGCTCGATTCGATGCAGCTCACGGCGAAGCACAAGGTGGCGACGCCGGCCAACTGGAAGCAGGGCCAGGACGTGATCATCGCCGGTTCGGTCAACGACGAGGACGCGAAGAAGCTGTTCCCGCAGGGCTGGAAAGCCCCCAAGCCGTACCTGAGAATTACCCGGCAGCCGAAGTAACAAACGGTTACGACTTCGCCATTTATCCCGGTGTAGCCTTACGCCCATGCGTAACGTGGTCTTTGCCGCCGTTCTTCTTGCCGTTGCTGGCGTGATCGCTAGCGAGCCTGCGCTCGCGCATGGGCGCAGCCGTGTCAGCGTCGGAGTCGGCTTCGGGTTCGGCTATCCATACTGGGGCAGCCCATGGGGACCTTGGGGTCCGTGGGGCTACTACCCATATCCCTACTACGGCGCGCCAACAGTCGTGGTGCAGCAGCCGGTGACCTACGTCGAGCAGAACCCGCAAGCGCCCTCCACGCCCGCGGCCAGCCAGGGCTGGTGGTATTACTGCGACCAGTCAAGAGGTTATTACCCGTACGTGCGCGAGTGCCCCACCGGCTGGCAGCGCGTTCCGCCGACGCCGAGCAAATGAAGAAGCTATCCGTAGTCGGCGCGCTGCTCCTCGCAGCGTGCGCTACCCCTGCGCCCAGTGGTCCCGGCATCCTCGTGCTCCCCGGCACCGGCAAGACGTTCGACCAGTTCCGCGCCGATGACAACGACTGCCGCGTCTACGCCTACAACCAGATCGGCGGCCCCGGCGCCAGCCAGGAGGCGAAGGACAAGGCGGTGAACAGCGCGGTGGTCGGCACCG
>DASRIR010000332.1:0-3178 GCA_035649875.1 Burkholderiales bacterium
CGCTCGCGCTGCTTCATCAACGGCCACGCCGCGACCCTCGCGCAGCTCAAGGCGGCGGGCGAGTATCTCGTCGACATCCACGGCCAGCACGAGCACCAGTCGCTCCTGCGCCCGGCTGCGCAGCGCGCGCTCCTCGATGCGCATGCGGGTGTCGAGGATCTGGTGGGCGAGGTTTCCGGTTCCTTTCGCGCGTGGCGGCGGCTGCAGGCGCTGGTCGAGGAAGCAGAGAAGAACTTCGCGGAGCGCGAGCGCGAGCGCGCGGACATCGAAGAGCAGGCGCGGGACCTGAAAAAGCTCGCGCCCCGGGAGGGAGAGTGGCAGCAGGTCTCGGCCGAGCACACCCGGCTGCAGCACGGCTCGAGCCTGCTCGGTGGCGCGCAGTCGGCGCTCGAGGCGCTGGCGGAAGCCGAAGGTGCCTGCCTCACCCAGCTGGGCGCGGTGGCGAGCCGGCTGCGCGCACTCTCGGCTCACGATTCGCACCTGGTGCCGGTCGTCGAGCTGCTCGAGTCGGCCGAGGCGCAGACCAACGAGGCCGCGCGCGCGTTGCGCCAGTACGCCTCGCGCGTCGAGCTCGATCCGGAAGCGCTGCGCGCCGCCGAGGCGCGCATCGAGGCGCTGCACGCCGCCGGGCGGAAGCACCGCGCGCGACCCGAAGCGCTGCCCGAGCGCCTTGCGCAGCTCGAGCAGCGGTTGAAGGAGCTCGAGCTCGCGGTCAATCCCGAGGCCTTGCGGCGCGAAGTCGAGGCCACGCGCAAGCAGTTCGATGGATTTGCTCGCAAGCTGAGCGCGAAGCGCAACGCCGCGGCGGAGGCGTTCGGCAAGGCGGTGACCGCCGCCATGCAGCAGCTGGCCATGGCCGGCGGCCGCTTTTCCGTTTCTCTGAAGACTCTGGACGAGCCGGGCGCCTCGGGCGCGGAGGAGGTCGAGTTCGAGGTCTCTTCGCACCCCAGCCTGCCGCTGCGGCCGCTGGCGAAAGTGGCCTCCGGCGGCGAGCTCTCGCGCGTGAGCCTGGCGATCCAGCTGGTGGCGGCCAAAGCGTCTCCGGTCGGCGCGCTGGTGTTCGACGAGATCGACGCCGGCATCGGCGGCGCGGTGGCCGAGACCATCGGTAAATCGCTGCGCCGGCTCGGCAGGGAGCGCCAGGTGCTCTGCGTCACTCACCTGCCGCAGGTCGCCGCCAACGGCAACGATCAGTGGAGCGTCACCCGTTCCGGCACAAAGGTAAAAGTCGCGCGGCTCGACCGCGCGGCGCGCATCGCGGAGCTTGCGCGCATGCTCGGCGGAGCCGAGAGCACGGCGCGCAAGCACGCGGCCGAGCTGCTCGACGCGGGCTAGATGAAACGCCGGCTAATCAGCTCAGGCTCGAGCTTCGAGCGCGACATCGGCTACTCGCGCGCGGTGGTCGACGGCGACTGGATCTTCGTTTCCGGCACCACCGGGTTCGATTACCGCGCGATGACCATCGCCGACGGCCTGCCTGAGCAGACCGAGCAGTGCCTGCGCAACATCCAGTCGGCGCTCGAGCAGGCCGGCGCGAGCCTGAGCGACGTTGTGCGGGTCACCTACATCCTGCCGAAGGCGGAAGACTTCCCGCAATGCTGGCCGATCCTGCGCCGGTATTTCGGCGAGGTTCGGCCGGCTGCGACCATGATCGCAGCCGGACTGGCGGACCCCAGGATGCGGATCGAAATCGAGGTCACCGCGCGCAAGCGCGCGCGTGACTAGGCCGGCCGGTAGGGGCAGCTCTTCTTGATGCAGTCGGCGTACAGGGCGAGCGAGTGCCCGTGCAGCGCGAAGCCGCGCTGGCGCGCGACTTCGTTCTGGCGCTTCTCGATGTCGGCGTCGTAGAACTCCTCGACGCGCCCGCATTGCAGGCACACCAGGTGGTCGTGGTGCCCGCCCTGGTTGAGCTCGAATACCGCCTTGCCGCTCTCGAAATGGTGGCGGATCAAGAGCCCCGCCTGCTCGAACTGCGTGAGCACCCGGTAGACGGTGGCGAGACCGGTCTCGGTTCCTTCCTTGGACAGCAGCTTGTAAACGTCCTCGGCCGAGAGGTGGCGCACGGAGCTCCTCTCGAAGAGCTCCAGAACGCGCAGCCGCGGCAGCGTCGCTTTCAGGCCTATCGTCTTGAGATCATTGGGGGAACTCATGCGAGCGTCTGTCAGAATGGTCGAGCGTCGGTTATCATATTCGTATTTCACCGCCTTGCAAACCGCGCAACAACCGCGTTTTTCCTTCGGCGCGCCGCGCGCCGGCGGCTCGAGCGTGTGCGGCATCGTTCTCGCCGCGCTGCTCGTTTCGTCGTGCAATCTCATCACGCCATACCGGCTCGAAATACAGCAGGGAAACGTCGTCACGCAGGAGATGATCGCGAAGCTGCAGCCGGGCATGTCGCGCAGCCAGGTGCGCTTCGCGCTCGGCACGCCGCTGGTGGTCGATCCCTTCCGGCAGGATCGCTGGGACTACGTCTATCTCCTCCTGAAGCAAGGCGAGATAAAGGAGCGGCGCCGGATCATCGTGGTATTCAAGGACGACAAGCTCGTGGGCTTCGAGGGCGATGTGATTCCCCTCTGGCCGGACCGCTCCATCGAGAGCGGTCTCCCGGCGGCCGGCAAGCCCGCGGCGGCTCCCGCCGCTCCGGACAAGAAGCTGTAAGGGAGGGTATATGGCCACGTTGAAAATCGCGATTGCGGGAGCATCCGGGCGGATGGGACGCGCTCTCGTCGAAGAGGTCCTGCGCGCGCCGGAGCTCGCGCTTGCAGCTGCTCTGGAGCAGAAAGGCAACCCTGGCGTCGGGAAGGACGCGGGGGAGCTCGTCGGCTCGCCCTGCGGCGTGAAGATCGGCGACGATGCCAGAGCGATTCCGGGCGGCGCCGTGCTCATCGATTTCACGCGGCCCGATGGCACGGTCGCGCACATCGCTGCCTGCCGCAAGCAGGGCACGAACATGGTGATCGGCACGACCGGCTTCAGCGACGCGCAGAAGAAGGAAATCGCCGCCGCTGCGCGCGGCGATATCGCCATCGTCATGTCGCCAAACTTCAGCGTCGGCGTGAACGTCGCGTTCCGGCTGCTTGACCTCGCCGCGCGCTCTCTCGGCAAGGGCTACGACGTTGAAATCTCGGAGGCGCATCACCGGCACAAGGTCGACGCGCCTTCCGGCACGGCGCTGCGTATG
>DASRIR010000333.1:0-32306 GCA_035649875.1 Burkholderiales bacterium
AGTATCGATCTAATGCCCTTAGCTACCATTCCGCAGTGATCATCTTGGCATTAATCGGCTTCTCGTTTTCGCAATTCAGCCCTTGCGCTATCGCCCGCGCCCGCGCGCGGCACGGGGTACGGGAGTAAGCGCGGCACAGACGAACAATGGAGTTGTCCGGTACACCTGCACTATTTTGGGGAGTTATTGACATGGGGTCGGGCGAGGCGCGGAGCCGCTATCGGTCGGAGGGGTATGGAACCGGAGCCACCCTAATGCCGGTGCGCCGGTCCCAAAAGCACAGCGAGGACTATCGTCAGGCGAGAGAATTCGTCGCCTTGCCTCGACGAGGGGTCCTATTTTCTCATCGCCGCCACGAGTTCTCCTGACCCGGCTCCCCATCGGGAGACGGACTTGATGGCTTGGGTGAATGGGACGTCGACGAGATGCACGCGTTCCCGGCTGAGGATGTAAACGGCTCCGGCGAACGGTGTAGGTACGGACGGCACGAAGACCGCGAAGCTACCGTCCGCGAGCTCCTCGACGATGAAGGCCGGAACGAGAGCATCCTCGATCTCGACGAGCACCGGCTTCCACGCGATCTCGTCACTCTCGCCAGCCAGCCGTTGTGTCAGGCTGCGAAACAACGCGTAGCCGGGAATTCTTCCAAAGAACCCCATCTCCATCCGCTCTCGAACCACTCGCCCTGCCCGGGTACGCACGGCAGCGCCGACCAAAAAGCAGACGATCAGCACTACTAAGAGAGCCAAGGCGTTTTCTGCCGGCAACCATTCCGGAAGCAACGCTGCAATTGGCCGCACCAAGCCCACGACCGCCTTCATTCCCTTGAGTAACAACAATACAGCCAGGTAGATCGGCAGCAAGACCAGCACCCCACCGACGACCGCGTTGATAATGAACGCGCGTGCATAACTCATTTTTCAGGCCTCCGTTGAAGGCAAAGCCGCAAAGCTGACCGGTGAACTTTCCCGCAGGACTATATCTAGAAAACCAGGTGGTCGTGGGTTCAAATCCTGCCGGGCGCGCCAAACTATCAACGGCTTAGGTGATTTCGCGCCTAGGCCGTTTTTCTTGCCGCGGGGACTTCCACGGAGTCGGAGCCGGGAACCCTTCGTGGGTGCGGACGTGGCCCCATACCGATGAACGTGCACCGTGGAGTGCGCGTTAAGCGATGCCTGGGTCCGCCCCCTCTCTTTACGAGCCCGTTAACGTCTACAAGGCGTTAGCGCCGAACATCGGCATTGTTGATGGTCCCTTCGAATACCTGATCGTCGCGGGTATTCGGATGCCGTTGCCATTCACTACGCGTATGACAGTCGTGAGACTGGCAAATGGCAATCTCTTGCTTCACTCGCCAATCGCTTTCAATGCAGCTCTCGCTGACGACCTACGATCGAGGGGGGTGATCCGACACCTCGTCTCGCCGAATCAATTCCACTACGCGCATATAGGCGAGTGGGCGGCTGCGTTTCCAGACGCCATCACATGGGGGTCAGCTCAAACGTACATTCGAGCGCGCGCGCGGCGCATCGATCTGCATTTCAACACACACCTTGGCGAAACCGCACCTGCAGAATGGAAGGATGAAATTGATCAAACTCTGATTCCAGGTGGCATTTTCAAAGAGTTTGCGTTCTTCCACATGAGTTCGAAAACTCTGATTCTGACGGACACCATCATCAATATCGAATTTCACAAGATCAATCAGCCTTGGCGGTTCGCTACCTGGCTCACGGGTATGCACTATCCTCTTGGTCAAATTTTCTTCGGGATGCGTTTGCCGCAGCTACTGCAAAGGCGCAGGACGAGAGCGGCGTTCACGAAGATTCGATCATGGCGGCCGGAGCGTATTGTGCTGAGTCACGGACGCTGCTTCGACGACAACGCCGCTGAAACCGTCCTTCGGCTATTTCATTAGTCGCGCGGCCCCGCTATGGCGGCGCATCGGAGCACTGGAATAGTGTTCGCGCGCACGGTCTCCCTGGGGACTTTTGCGACGTCGCACCACGAATCGCCGCTCTCGTCGGCTGGCGCGATCCTACGCGCGCCGGGCGCCACGGTGGATGCCAGAACAGAAACGAAAGCCCAGTCGAAGCGGGGCTTTGCAGGCAGCAAGGACTGCGCTGCTGCTTCTTCGGCGTTCTTATCTAGCTTGCTGAAGTCCTTCTCGTAGGAGTGCCGCACGCTTCAGTTCGGAGGCGGCGGCAGCGCCGGCACGCGCTGCCAGCCACTGGGACACTCTTTCACATACGGGTAGTAGGTCCTCGAGGCGTCGCAGTAGTACCACCAGCCGGCTACCGCGGGAGCCGCGCCTTGCTCGACGTAGGTGACGGGCTGCGCCGGGTGTGCGACCGGCTGTGGGTAGTAGTAACCGGGATAGTAGTAGGGCGGCGGGTAGTTCCAGAACCAGGGATAGGCAAACCCGACCCCGAAGCCGACAAATGCCGCTCCATGGTGGTGGTGGCCGTGGTGGTGGTGGCCGTTGAAGTGGCCATGGCCGTGGCTGACGTGCCCGCCGTGGACCTTGCCGCCGCTGACATGCCCGCCGTGGACCTTGCCGCCGCCGACATGGCCGCCGCCTTTGCGCGCAAGCGCGGAGTCGCCGACAACTACTGCGAGCGCGAGAAACAGTGCTACAGCCGCCGCACGCATGGCCTCAGGCTACACCCGCCGGGGCGCCAAAGGGGTAACCAGTTGTTACACCGGGCCGCGTTTCGGCTGTTGGGTGATGCGCAGGACAGACGCGCCCAAAAAGCTGCGGCGAATCATGGCGAGTGCAGGACGCGCGCAGCCAGAAAGAGAAAGCCCCGCCGAAGCGGGGCTCATTACAGGCAGCAAGACTTCGCTACTGCTTTTTCGGCTCCTTGCTTTCGCCCGTGGCGCCTGCGCCGGCCTTAGCCCCTGCTTGCTCACTTGCGGAGAGCTTACCGTCACCGTCCTTATCTAGCTTGTCGAAATCCTTTTCGTACGGCGTGCCCTTCGCCTGTTCGCGGGAAATGGAGCCGTCCTTGTCCTTGTCCGCCATGGCGCTTCCCGGCGTCGTCGCGCCGGAAGGGGCGCTGGATGGTTTATCGCTCTGAGCCTGAGTCGAGAGAGGTACCGCAAAGGCCGCTGCTACTGCTACTGCAACTAGCGTCTTTAGTCTCATTTGCTGGTCTCCGGTTGGAAACTACATGGTGCTTCAAGGAGGCGCGGCGCCAACGGGCCGCCAACTACTCACAGTCCACAGATACGCGCACGCATTTTCCGTGCCGGTCCCGGTCGTCGCGCAAGCCCGACACTCGTACTGCGTAACGTTAGTCACGCTGGCGGGAGCCGCTTTGGGTGGCCCAGGATTCCAGCCTTCCTCCTCGCGCACCCCAAGCGTTACGGACGGACCAGAACGGTCCGCTTCGCAGGGCGCCTGAGCGTTTCGTCGAGACAAGGCATGACTGCGACAGCAGTCGCCGGTCTTGGCATCGTTCCAACTGGGCTTTGGTTCTGCCGGCGCCGGAGCTCGAAGGGGGCGCGCTCGTGCCGCTCCACGCCATCTCCGCGGGCGCTTTCGCCGATTGTCTGCGGAGCGAGCTTCGCGAACGACCGCACCGCGCGCCTCGCCATCTCGGCCTTCCACAAGCGTACTAGCGTTTCAACTGCGCGATGAACGCGCAGCAGATCTGCGGGGACTTGGTGGGACTCGACAGTGCAAGACAGTTCAATACGTCGCAGAATCCATCGGAACGGGCGGCGCCGTGATTCTGTTGCATCAATGAGTTGCGCCTAGCGGGTTTCCTACGAACCAGGGGGTTGTGGGTTCAAATCCTGCCGGGCGCGCCAGATTTCTTGCGCTGCATGAAGGCCTGAGGCGAATGCTTCAGGCCGTTTTTCTTTGAGCAGGAGGTTCGGCGGTATAGTAATCCGGCGTCTGCGGGGGGAGGCTATGGAACCCGTTTCCTTGCTCTTTACTAACGCTCGGATCTTCGACGGCTCCGGCCGAGCACCGTTTACGGGCGAAGTTTTCGTAGAGAAGAACCGCATAGAGGCTGTCAGTGACAGTGCGTCACGGATAAATAGGCGGGACGCCGAAGTCGTCGATTGTGGTGGTCGGACATTGATGCCAGGGCTGGTGGAGGCGCACGCGCATCTCTCGTGGCCGTCCTCCGTAGGCCGGATCATTAATACGATGATGTTGCCGCCGGAGGAGCATCTGCTCGTCACCGCGCGCAACGCCAAAGTGACGCTGGACGCCGGCTTTACGAGCGCCTATTCGGCTGGATCGCTCGGCCCGCGTTTCGAAATCGCGCTGCGAGACGAAATCAACGGCGGCTGGCTTCCCGGGCCGAGGCTGCGCGCCGCTTCTGTGGAGCGCTTACCCGACGGCGCGCTCGGGCAGAAAGCTGAAGAAAGCAGTCATCATAGGCGCGGCCCGGAAGCAATGCGCGCGTATGTCCGCGACATGGCAAAGGCCGGCGTGGATTCGATTAAGTTTCTCCTCTCCAGCGACGAGGCCTTTCAGCCCAACGGTTCGCAGACTCTCACCTATACCGAGGAAGAGGTCGCGGCCATCGGCGACGAGGCGCGCAAATGCGGCGTCTGGCTCGCCTGCCACGCGCAAGCCGCCCAGGCCGTGAAGCTCGCGGTAAAGCATGGCTTCCGCATCGTCTACCACTGCTCCTACGCAGATGAGGAAGCGCTAGACATGTTGGAGGCGAAGAAGGACGAAATTTTCGTCGCTCCAGCAATCGGGCTCATGTACACGCGGACTTACGAAGCCGAATCCTTCGGCCTCACGCGCTCGGGACCGGGAAACCTCGGTGCTGCGGTCCATCTCGAGCGCATGCAGGAGCTCTACCCGAAAATGCGAAAGCGCGGCATCCGCGTGCTGCCTGGCGGGGATTACGGCTTCCCCTATAACCCGATCGGCACGAACGCACGCGATCTCGAATGGTTCGTCAGGCTCCTTGGCTACACGCCAACCGAAACCCTAGTGGCGGCCACCCAGCTTGGCGGCGAGCTCATGGGACGCGAGCCGCTGGGCCAAATCAAATCCGGCTATCTGGCAGACCTACTGCTGGTGGATGGCGATCCGACTGCTGACGTCCGGCTGCTGCAGGACCAGCAAAAGCTGCTCATCGTGATGAAGGACGGCAAGATTCATAAGCGCAAACAACACATAAATTGAGCGAGCCTTCTGGCGCAAAGTCGACGCAGAGCCGCGGGGACTTTGGTGGGGACTCGACCGTACAACACGACAGCGCGCAATCAGCGGAACGGGCGGCGCCTAGCTAGTACTTCAATCAATGACTTGCGCCTAGCGGATTACCTACGAACCTTGCACCAGAAGATCCGCCCCGCATGGCGCCTACGGCCGCCACGGCGAGCGCAGGGAGCGCGCATGGAGCCGGTGACGTGAAATGAATCCGCGCGCACGTATCTTGCAAAGTTTCCCCAATTACCACGCGCAACTTGCGGCAAGCGTCGCCTGAGTGCGACTTACAGTGTTGCGCTGATGCAAATACAAATCATCGCCGACGCAAAATGAAATCGCCGAGCCGAGAACTGACACGTGTACCTGCCAAAATGATGCTCAAAGGGGATGTGCAATGCGCATAGCGCAAGTGAGGGATTCAGATGGCGACCATCCACTTCGACACCCTGCGAAGGGCCTCGGAGATCATCGGCGACGACAAGATACTCGCGGATATGCTCGGCGTGAACGAAAGGCTGTTGGCTTGGTGGAAATCGGAGGAGGTGTCGATCCCCAAGGGCGTCTTTTTCATGTGCGTCGACATCGTCGTCAGCGACGCCGTTCACCAGAAGTCGCATCAGTAGTGGCCCACCCGCACCACATCTAACGGTTTAGCGTCCCAGTGGGCGCACCGACAAGCCTGCCGCCGCGCCGCGGCCGTCTCTGACTTTGGGTGCTTCGTCGGTCTATAGCAAGCCGAGAAGGCGGCCCAGGATGGCGATCAAGTCAATTAGGCCAACTACTGCTACGGCGATCAAGAACCCCTTTTCCTCTATGGCGGAAAGATACTTGTTTCTCGGCCACCAACCTACTTAATCCACTTCACCCTAAGGGGTCGAAGGGCTTCGCGTAAGCCCTCTTGGGTGCACCGACCGTCGAACAAAGCATCAAGGAGCAGATCGAGCCGGCGGATCACGCGCGGCTTGAGCACGTCCAGGTCTGACCTCTCGTAAGTCGTATCGGAGCCAGCCACGCCAGCGATGCCAGTCAGGATCCTTGCCAACGCCGTCGAATCCGGTGTGGAACCGTTCGCCTGGCTCACAAGTGTTATCAGGGCGTCTTCAACCGCTGGCGGACGAGGCTCTTTGGACAGAACCGAAGCGCGGCGACGGATGGCAACTGCGAGTTGTTCGAGGTCCACCCGGTTGTAGGCAGGTAGAAGGCATCGCGGGTTCCGTACCGGGCGATGCGGCGCTACAAACTTGAGCTGTACCACAACCGGCGCGTCTTCAGCGCGAACAGCGACAACCTCAGGAACCACCCGAGGCAATCACCACGCTGGCGAATCGGGTTGGCATGGTTCTCACGGTGCTCCCCATAATGGGTGGCCCATGGTTTCCGCGAACGCTGCGAACATCGCATTGAAGCCGATGCTGATCCTCACGCGCTCGCTGCGATTGGCATCGACCGAGTGCGGCAACCAGGCGGCGAATACTAAAAGGGTCCCGGCGCCGACTTTCACCCCAAATCCTGCCGGGCGCCTTGCGCTTCTTTGGCGGCGCGCGCTCAGGAAGCGTCTTCCTGCCCGCCTCGCGGTTCCAGGCTCGTACACAGCCGCACTACGGCGCATATTTTGCTCTGGGTCTGAGTCGTGCAATTCGCGCGGCGAACCGAACTATGAGGAGGCGCATATGACGACCCGGCCGGTAAGCCTGTTAATCGGATTGCTGTACCTAATCGCATCAGTGTCCGTGGTCGCTGCTCCTCCGAGCAAGCCGCTGCTCGAAGGTACTGTCTCCGGCAGCGAAGTTTGCCCGCAGAGCTTGTGTGGAAACGGCGCCATCTTCGTCGGTATCTTCACCGGGAAAGTCAGTGGTAAGCAAACCAGCGGTCTGAGTCTCGTTCAAGTCGCGCATGCGTCTCTGAACACCAACGTCGGCGCAGTGACGGTGGTTACCGGTGGCTCATGGATCATTCGGACAAAACGGGGCGACTTTGCGGGAACGATCCTAGGCGGCCAGCTCGCGGCCAACGACGACGATACGTTCGACGTTGTCTTACAGCTCCAAATAACTGGAACTAGCACTACGCTGACGTTTACTGGTCTCCTAGACCATAGTGGCCTGGATGACTCTCCACCTACCATCCCGACCTTTATGGGGAACATTTCGCAGTAGTGGGTGGATTGATTTTCGAGCGAGTGGTCGGCGGCGTAAGGATCGGAGGAGCGCCGCCGCGCTGGATCGCATCGCCATCGCCGGACTCACGCTCGTAACGAGCGGCGCGCTGCCCTGCGCATAAGAATGGCGCAATTTTCGATCCGGTAAGTCGGATAACGTTCGAGAGGTGCCACATCGTCGGCAAACCGAGGCCGGCGAGCTTTGCCTACTTGTCCGATTCCCAAAGGGTCCGCGCGAAAGCAAGGACGATTCGATAAATGCCTGTCAGCGTTCAAGCGTACAGTGCGCCCCCTAAGGGGGTGCCGTGGCGGCATCGAAGGATGCGGCGCTGGTCTTGGCCAAGGCCGCAGAGAAACTAGGGGGCGTTAAAGCCTTTGCTGCGCGCCTAGGCGTTAGCGAGCGGGTTCTACAGTCCTATATCGACGGTACCGAGCCTGTCCCCGATAGCTTGTACCTGAAGGCCGTGGACGTAATCCTCGATGGGGCAGGAGGTATGAAGCCGCCCGTCGACTAAGCGGATACGTCGTAGACGCCTTGGGCTAGCGACCCTACGGCCTAGTCGTCGAAGATTTTCTCGAATCGTCCCATGCCGCTGAGTGCCGCTGGCCGCTCCATACGTCTTTCGCCACTATCCAGAGCTCGATGAATGACCCTTGACTGGAATGCCGGCGTAAACGTTGCCCCCTAACCCCTCGCCACACCCGCTTTCCGTATCGAAAAGACGGTCACGGGCTCTGTGAGGCCGCGGACGACGATTTCGCCGATAGGCTCAAGGTTGGCCTCTGGCAGCGCCATCGCTGTAGCGGCGGCAACGAGAATCGACGTGTCGTGTTCCTTGCAAAGCGCCTCTAGTCGAGCGGCGAGGTTCACCGCGTCGCCGTGGACCGTATAGCTCTGTCGCCCCCCGCCGCCGACGTTGCCGGCCACCAGGACGCCCGTGTTGATACCCACGCGCACGCGCACACGCTCCCCGGCGAACTCACGCGTCGCGACGCTTGTTAGGATCGCGCGGGCTGCGGCAAAGGCGTTCCGCGCGTGGTTTGCGTCCTCGAGCGGCACATTGAACGTCCCCAGTACACCGTCACCCTGGAATTGAGTCACGACGCCATTGTGGGCGCCGATGATCCGCGTGACCTCGTCGAAGTATTCGTTCAGGACATCCACCGTGCGCGCCGCGCCGAGCCGCTGTGTCATCGCTGTGAAGCCGGCGACGTCCGCAAACAACACCGTCGCCTCGCGCTCGACCGGGGCGAGCGCGCCGCGCCCGGCGACCATGGCATTCACGACCGCCTGAGGTACGAAGCGCCCGAAGATGCCGGATAGGGTAGTGCGGTCCCGTTCCGCTTCGAGCTGCCGTCGGAGGGTGGCGCGCGCCCGCCACATGACGACGGCGATCAGAAAAGCGACGACTGCGAGCAGGACCGCCTCCTGGATCCGGCCACTCAGCCCGCCGAACTTGGGATCCAGCACGATCGCCATGATCTGCTCGGCCGTGGGGTTGTTCGGGATCTCGCTCCAGTTGCGCACGCCATCGACCATGCTTGCCGCATGCCAGAAAGCGAGAAGCCAGCCAATCGCACCTGCGAGGCCGGTCCACATCACCATCGCAGGTGAGAAGCTGAATGCCGCCACGCCGAGAATGACGAAGTAGAACGGGAACACGGGAGCGCGGAACATCATCACCGCAGGCAGGCCGGCGGCGGACTGGTAGAGCGGCTGCGTCGCCACCAGCCACGAGACGATGGCGATGTCGAGCGTAATGAAGACGTACTTGATCCAGCGCCTGTCGAAGCGCGTGCCGATCAGCGCGTAGTGCGCGAGGCCGAGCGCGGCGAAGAGCGACAGGACCAGGATGTAACCGAGCGCACGCGTTGGGTCGTCCGCGCGCGTACCGATCAGCCAGACGCCCATCAGGGCGAGGGCAGCGATGCGGCCGATGCTCGCGAGCTTGAGGCCGCTCTGCTCGGCGCGCAGGAACATCTTCGCTGCGTCGCCGGACACTTCCGAAATCAGTCGTCCAACCTCTTCTGGGCAAGGTACTTCGACATCAGGTCTGCGACTTCCAAATTGTTCAGATCCGAGGATGGAAAATGAGTGTTGCCGCGAACGCCGACTTCCGGCAAGTGTACGACAGTGACGTCCCCGCCTCGGCGGTTCACGGCGTCCGCCCATAGCCGGGCCATCGCCAGGCGCACGCGCCATTGATCCTGCCCCGGGTTGGCCAAAAGGAGTCTTTCCGCGGGGGGTACTTGAGTCCTAGCGACCAAGATGCCGCTGCACCCTTCACCTACCGGACCTGCTGCTTGAACGCCTTCCGCAGCCGTTCTCGAGGCGTCGCTGCTGGTGTGGGGATTTTGTCGCAGCGCGCCGGGCGCGCTGGACGTATCCTTCGCTTCGAAGTCGAATCAGGCAGTGCTGGCGCTGTTGCGCCAACCGAACCTGAAGGGAGAGCCATGAACAAGAACAAAACCGTCGTCCTCCTTCTCGTGCTCGCGGCCGGCTGCACTAGCAGGCCGCAGGAAGCCTCCGCGCCGCCGATGGATCCGAGCCGCACGGTGAGCGAGCAGGACTGCACCAGACCCATCGATATCGGCGGCGGCAACCTGATGTGCCGCGAGGTCACTGAGGCCGAGCGCCGCGCCAAGATCGCGGAAGAAGAGCGGCAGGCCAGGGCCCGGAGGGAAGCCGAGGAGCGCGCGGCGCGCGAGCGCCTCGAGCGGGAGCGCGCCGAGCAGCTTGCCCTGGAAGAGGCCGCCCGCAAGCAGCGGGCTGCCGAGGAGGAGCGGCTCGCCGCCGAGCGCCGCCAGCTGGAGGCCGAGGCCGCACGCAAGGCCCAGGAAGAGCGCGAGCGTCAGGAGAGGCTGGAGGCAGAAGCTCGTGCCCGCCAGCGCGCCGAGCAGGAAGCGCGTGAGGCAGCCGAGCGTGAGTGCCGGCGTCTCGAGCAGGAACGGTCCGACGGCCGCGCGATGCTCGAGAACTTCGTCGCCACCTACGGCAAGGTCGAGGAATTCAAGCAGATAGCCGGGCAGATCACCGCGTTCCTCGCCAAGCCTCGCAAGGTGAAGCCATGCCCGCCAGCATGAAGGCACAACAGGCCGCGCTAACGGGTTGACGAGTTAGGGTTCCCCAAACTATTCGTCGTGGCGACCAATAGCTCGGACGCATAGTCGAGATTGTGGAGCTCCTCAACGGGCTGCATCGCTGCCGCCTGTTTTCGTTACCGACCCGCCAGGCCATCGCACACCATGTACATTAGGACGCTCGATCGATGAGCGACCGGGCTTCCCATCTCGACGCACTGGTCATAGGCGCGGGTTTCTCCGGCCTGTACCAGCTGCTTTGCCTGCGCGAGCGGCTGGGGCTCTCGGTCAAGGTCCTGGAGGCTGCGCCCGATCTCGGCGGCACGTGGTACTGGAACCGCTATCCGGGCGCGCGATGCGACTCGGAGAGCCATTCCTACTGCTACTTCTTCTCCGAGGAGCTACTCGAGGAATGGCGGTGGACGGAGCGCTATCCCGAACCGCCCGAGATCCTGCGGTACCTGAACCGCGTAGCGGAAAAGTTCGACCTCCGGCGCGACATCTGCTTCAACACCCGCGTCACCGCCACGCACTACGATGAATCGGCGAACTGCTGGGGCGTATTAACCGAGTCGGGAGAGCGCTACCGTGCGCGCTATCTCGTCGCCGCCGTCGGCTGCCTGTCGGCGGCCAACATTCCGCAGATCCCCGGGCTGGAGAGCTTCGCGGGGCGCCGGTATCACACTGGCCAGTGGCCGCGGGAGGGCGTGGATTTCCGCGGCATGCGCGTCGGCCAGGTCGGCACCGGCTCGACCGGCATCCAGGCGGCGCCGGTGATCGCCGAGACCGCCGCCCACCTGACGGTATTCCAGAGGACAGCCCAATACAGCGTGCCCGCGCGCAACGCGCCGCTGCGGGAAGAGTTCCTGCAGTACGTGCGCGAGCACCATGACGAGATCCGGGAAGTGGTGCGCTCGACGCCGAACGGCCATCCGTTCCGCATCGCCCGCCGCAAGGCGTTCGACGTGAGCGAAGCCGAGCGGCAGGCGATCTACGAGGCGGCGTGGGCGAAAGGCGGGCTGCAATTCCGTGCCAGCTTCCACGACATGATGCTCGACAAGGCGGCGAACGACACGGCGGCCGAATTCATCAAGCGCAAGATCCGCGAGATCGTCAAGGATCCGAAAACCGCGCAAGCGCTTGCGGATATCGATCACCCCTATGCCGCAAAGCGCCCGCCCATCGACACGAACTATTTCGAGACCTTCAATCGCGAGAACGTCACGCTGGTGGACCTGCGCGCCGAGCCGATCGAGCGTATCACCCCCGCCGGCATCAAGACGCGCGCAAGGGAGCACAAGCTGGACATCATCGTCTTCGCCACCGGCTTCGACGCGATGACGGGCCCGCTGCTGAAGATCGACATCCGCGGCCGCAACGGGCTGGCCTTACGCGAAGCCTGGGCCGCCGGGCCGAGCACCTATCTAGGGCTGCAGGTTCCCGGCTTCCCCAACCTCTTCACCGTGACTGGCCCGGGAAGCCCCTCGGTGCTTTGCAACATGCCCGTGGCGATCGAGCAGCACGTCGAGTGGATTACCGATTGCATTGCCCATATGCGCGAAAACGGCATCGACTGCTGCGAGGCGGCGGCGGAAGGGGCGCAAAAGTGGGGCGAGCACGTCAACGCGGCTGCGCACGCAACCCTGCTTCCGCTCGCCACCCATTCCTGGTATCTCGGCGCCAACGTTCCTGGCAAGCCGCGCGTGTTCATGCCTTACGCCGGCGGTATGGCTCGGTATCGCGCCATCTGTGACGACATTGCCGCCCGGGGCTACGAGGGCTTCGTCATGCGCCGCGTCGCCGGCGCCGCCGCCGGTCGCGGCGAGCGCGACGCGACGCTGAACGACTTTTCGGCCGGGGCCAAGATAGCCTCGCCAGGCGTTTAGCGCGGACGCTGCGGGCCTGTGCTCCCGCCGCTTCGCTTTCCGCGCGGCGATGGTGCCAAGAACGCGGGCGCTATCTAGCTGGACGGCTCGGCTTTGCGGCGAAGTCGTGTCGGAGGAGCCGCTTGGCACCAGGCTCTACCATCACGTACGTGACATACGGCTTCCGCGATCCGCTGCGAATCTCGATGTGATGCATTCCGGGCTTGAGATCGAGCGTCGTGATCGGCGGTGTCGTGCCGTAGTGCTTGCCATCAACGTAGAGCTCGCCTTGCGGCGATACCGCGATGATTAGTGTCGCCGTGCCGCCAGGCTGCGGCTCCGAAATCTTCGCCGTCGGTTGCGCCGCCCGCGGGGCGGCTTGCGCCGGTGCAGCGCGGGCGGTTGCAGGTTGCCCGGACTCGCGGGCGGGCGGGCTTTCAGTTTGTGCCTGTGTCGAAGGGCTGGGCTCCGCCACGGCCGGTTTCGGCGGCAACGGCTTCGGCGCGGACGCGATGCGTGACGACTCTTGCGCCGCCCGCGGGGCGGCTTGCGCCGGCGCAGCGCGCGCTGCTGCAGCTTGCCTGGACTCGCGGGCGGGCGGGCTCTCAGTTTGTGCCTGTGTCGAAGGGCTGGGCTCCGCCACGGCCGGTTTCGGTGGCAACGGGTTCGGCGCGGACGCGATGCCTGACGACTCTTGCGCCGCTCTCGCATCGGCCGCTGCGGGCGGCGGTGATGCCTCCGGCGAAGCGGGCCCCGTCGCGGGTTCCTTGGTCGCTTCGGCCTCGGGCGGAGGCGTCGCTACGGCCGCAGGCGGAGGCGCAGTTGATGGGGACGGCGCGGCCGCGGTCGCCGGCGGTTCTTGCAAACGACTCGCGGAGGTGCGCGGTTCGCCGGGGCCTGGTGAGTAATACAAGATGAACGTAAGTCCAATAGAAAGAACGGCGAACATCAGGGTGAGCGCCGCGACGGTTGCAGTCCGCGATCCGGAGGAGCGTTCCGGCTCGGGTTCGCGGTCCATTAGGAACCTCGAGTCGTGCTCGTCGAACGCCTCGCCACCAGAGATTCGATTGCGATTTGGAAACTCTTGCTGCGCGAACCGTGGTTCATCCTGCATCGGCGCAGGGTCGCGGAATCGATGCGGGTCGGAAATCCGCAGAATCGGTTCGCGCTCGGTTGCAGCTTGGGGCGCCGCCGGCTCGGGCTGACCGCGTTGCGGGAAGCGACTGGTTTCGAGCCTCACCTCGGCCCTGCCTGGCGGCACGCTTGCAGTCGGTTCGTTGGTGCCGGCGCTCGCGCCGGGTCCGAGCCCGAGCTCTTCCTCGAGGCGCTGCAACTCGCGCAGCAGGACGCGGGCGTTGGCGAACCGGTCGTCCGGATGCTCGGCGACCATGCCGAAAACAATCCGGTCAACTGCGAATGGAACGTGCGGGTTTACCTTGCTCGGCAGGGGCGGCTCGGCATGAAGAATGTTCTCCATGATTTGCTTCGGTGAGCTGCCTTCGAACAGCGCCTGGCGAGTGAGCATTTCGTAGAACACGGCGCCGAGCGAGAATAGGTCGGACCGATGGTCGACCGGGTCGCCGCGCACCTGCTCGGGGGACATGTAGCTCAGACAGCCGCCCCGCTGTCCGTAGCGTAGCGCCGCCTCGCCGAGTTGCCCGATACCGAAATCGCCGATCTTCGCAACGCCCGAACGCAAGACAATGATGTTCGACGGCTTGACGCCCCGGTGCACCACTCCCTCCTCATGGGCATAGGCGAGCGCGGATGCGATGTCATCGAAGATCTGGATCGCGCGCGCGATCGAGAGCGGCCGGTCGTCGAGCATGTGGCGCAGGCTCTCGCCCTCCAGCAGCTCCATCGCGATGTACGCGGTGCCGTCAGCTTCGCCGGCGTCGTAGACCCTGACGATATTGCGGTGCCTCAGGAGCCCCGCAGAGCGCGCGCTCTTCAGGAAAAGTTCGGCAAAGTTCGTCCCGGGCTCGCTAAATAGCTCGGGATCGAGGGTCTTCAATGCAACGACAGCGCCCGTGGAGCGATCGCGCGCCGCATAGACCCTGCCAATCGCGCCGCGGCCGAGCTCATTGAGAATCTTGTAGCGTTCCAGCGGGTTCGGTTGCGCCATCATTGGATCAACGACGATATCAGGGGATCACGCGGCCTGTTGCGGTAACGATCCAGGTTCCCCTGCGCCGCGCGAATTGTCGCGAATCGGCGACAATTTTTCGGCCGACATCAAGCGGTCGGAGATCACGTCTCCGACCGCTTGTGTTTCTTGCTCGCGCTACTGCAGCACTCCCCGGTCGATCAGCGTAATTTCGATGCGCCGGTTCTTCTGCCGTCCTTCGGCGCTGTCGTTCGGCGCGACCGGCGCGTACTCGGCGCGGCCGGTGGCGACGAGCCTCTCGGGCGCGATGCCGTTGTCCTGGAGGAAGCGCACCACTGTGGTGGCGCGCGCAGCCGACAGCTCCCAGTTCGACGGAAACACTTTTTGCAGACCTCCGGTGATCGGCACGTTATCGGTGTGGCCGACGATGCGGATCGCCTTGTCCTCGTAGCCCTTGATCGACTCGGCGACCTTCTGCAGCACCTGCTTGCCGGTGTCCTTGAGCGCCGCGCGGCCGGAGTCGAAGAAGAGCTGCTCCGCGACGTCGACCGTCAGCATGCCCTTGAGCTGGCGCACCTGGAGCTGGCCCTTCTTCACCTCCTCGCTGAGGTTCGCGAGCAGCGCGTCGTAGCGCGCTTCGGACTGCTTCTCGCTCGCCTGGAGCTGCGCGCGCTGCGCCTCGAGCGCCGCTACCTGCTGGGTAAGGCTGTCCTTCTCTTTTGTAAGGCGCTCCTTCTCTCCTGTAAGGCTGTCTCTTTCCTTCTCGAGGCTGGCACGCTGGCTCTCGAGGCTGCGCACCTGCTGCTCGAGCGTGGAGCGGCTCGACTGCAGCGAGGCGATCTCCTGGTTCTTGTCGCTCTGTAGCTTATCGAACTCACCCTGCGAGACACAGCCTGCCGCGGCGAATAGGGTAACAAGGGCCGCACTGCGTGCATGACGACCGATGGACATCGTGACCTCCAGCTTCTGCTTGTTGCCCCTACCTGGCGAAGGATACCTCGATCGCCGCGCAGTGTCCCGCTCAATATTTCGCGCTGCGAATCTCGATGCGATGCATTCCCGGCTCGCGCTAGTTTCGCTCCAACAGCAGGGCGTTCTGGTATAGGCGGATCTCGGGCGTCACCGAGAGGATGCGGAACAAGGGCTCGACGGCCCGGCGTAGGAACTCGAGGTCGTAGAACACGAAGGATCCTGCGGATCGGCCGATGCTGAACACGTCAAAGTCGGTACTCGCAAACTCGTGATGACTACTAAGGATCCGGGCCAAGCCGCTGTCTCGGTACCTTCCGCTCAACAACTCGATGTCACATTTGAGATGGACGGTCATGAAGAGCTTGCCGCCTGGCCGGAGGATCCGTCTTAGCTCGGCAATCCACGCGTCGGCCAGGTCGTCGATGTGCGTGAACACCGAGCCGGCGAACACGAAGCCGAAATGTCGATCCTCGAACGGCAGATGGGGCACCATAGTGGTCGTCAGGAAGCGCAACGCCGGGCTGAGATGCTGCTTGCACCAGAAGATCCGCCCCGCATGAATGTCGACCCCCCAGACCTCTCGCGTCCCGGCTAAGTGCTCTAGCCATCGAAGCATCCGGCCATCGCCGCAGCCGAACTCCAGGATGTTCCCGAGATCTTCGAGCGAGACCCCAGCGCGGGCCAAGATGTCCTGCATGTCTTGGAGGTCCCGCTGGCCGGACGCGAGGTACTCCTCGGGCGTGTTCCCGTATTTCTCGCTGATCCATTGGTCGCGAGGGGGCACGGGGTGAGCCGGGCCGTCCCGGTCTTGCCCGGACACCTTCCGCAAGATGAAGGATTCCGCGCCGGGGTTATAGGGGAAAAAGAGGGGATGCGCAGGCTCGGTTGTTCTGGAGGTAGCCCCCATGAGCTCGCCGATCTTGCGGCTCAGCCGACGAGGCCACATGTCTCGCGACTCCGTTTGTGCGGCATACAACTACCCCAAAATCAATCTCGATAAAGTCTGCCCCGGATGCTAACCGAAAAGCGTGACCCGAAATGGTTGGTTACTACCTGGTAACGGCCATTCCCATGGCGGGATGTCAGTAATTCGCCTTCGTTCGGGCGCTTATTTCTTAAGAGACAGGTTCCTTTCCAAACCGACGGCGACTGCCTCGGCGGCGACGAGTCGTCGCGAAAAACGACGCAGAAGGGTTCGGAACGGGCCGCGCCGGAATTCAAGTACATCAAAGATTTGCGCCAGACAAGTTTCCGTTCGTCGATGCGACGACGCACTTCGCGCGCGCGCTCGGCAATGCGCGCACCGGCAACGCGGATGCGGCCGAGCAGGAGGTGCGCGAAATCGGCAAGCTGCACGCCCAGCTGGTCGAGGCGAAGAACGCGTACTGGACGACCGAGGTGGAAGTGAGTGGCCTCGCGGCGCTCGCGTGGACCCGTCTCGCGCAGGGCAAAGCGGACGAGGCGGAGCAGCGCATGCGCGCAGCTGGTCAAGGTGGCCGGGAAGGGCGACGCGCGGCCCGAGCTCGCGGCGGCGAACTCGCTCCGAAGTAGCTCGCGTCAGGACTTCCGGCCCGGTTCGAACAGCTCGATCGCGTTGCCGTCGGGGTCTTCGAGCTGAATTTGCCTGCCGCCCGGGCCGACCTCCATTTCATTGCGAAAATGGAGGCCCGCTTTCTTGAGGGCTTCAATTCGAGCGGGTAGGTCAATCACCCGAAGGACTATGCGGTTCCACCCGCCCGGTTCCTGACGGCGCCCATCGGGCATCGGCCGCGAGCCCGACGCGCCCGGGCCGCTGAGCAGAAGCTTCAAATCTCCGAGCGATACGTTCGCGAACGCCGGTAGTTGCTGGTGCTCCAGCTTGAAACCCAGGTGTTCGGTGTAGAACGCCGTCGCGCGAGCCACATCCTTCACTTGGTATCGCACACCGTGCAATTGCATCTGATCCATGACACCTCCTTCAGGCCGTTTTCATTAGCGCGAGCGCTCCCACCAGCAGGCCTACGGTCGCGGCGACGAGCACCAGCGTGAAGCCATGCGGTACCTTTTCCACCAGCGCGATCAGGATCGGGCCGACCAGCTGGCCGACCGCAAAAGCGGAAGTCATCGCCGCCATTACCGGACGCGCCGCCGCGCCGTATAGGCGCCGCGCCTCCTGCATGCCGGCGAGGGTGATGGTGACGAAGGTTGCGCCGACAAGAACCGCCGAGACCAGGATGCCGGCGAGTCCCGGCAGGAAGAGCGGCGCGGCGACGCCGACGGCCATCAACAGCATGCAGACCATCCAGACGCGGCGGGGACGGGTCGAAGCACCGAATCTCGATGCAGCGAGCGTGGAGAGCGCGGCGGCTGCGCCGAGGATCGGCCACGCTGAGCCGAACGCCAGGGGCTCGGCGACAATCTGCCGCGCCATCGCCGGCAGGAACGTCGCCGGGACGATATAGCCGAAGCCGTAGGCGCCGTAGCAAAGAATCAGCAGCCAGCCGGCAGTGCGCGCGTGCGTTGCTTCCGCCGATGACTTTTTCTCGAAAGAAAAGAACACCCAAATCGCGCCTGCCATTACAAGGGCGAGCGCGCCCAGGGCAATCCATGCGGCATCGGCGGTGGAGCCAAGCTGCATGACGACGAGGCAAGCGATCCCTGCGATCGCGACGCCGGTTCCGACGCCGGCGTAAAGCACGCCTCCCAGTTGCGGGCGCTGCAGCTCGGCGAGCCGCTCGAGCGTCCACGCGGACACGAACACGAGCACCCAGGCGCTCGCCACGCCGGCGAGGGTGCGCAGCACGAGCCAATAGACGAACCCGTCGACCACGCCCATTGCGAGGGTCGACAGGCCGATGACCAGCAGCGCCGCGCGGATTGCGAGCGAGGGATTGACGTTCAGCCAGATCGTCCACAGCGCGCCGACCAGGTAGCCAAGATAGTTGGCGGCGGCGAGCCAGCCGCCTTCGGCGAGCGACAAGCCGTCTTCCTGCATCATCGGCAGGATCGGCGTCATCGCGAAGCGCCCGATTCCCTGAGAGATGGCAAGCGCGGCGAGTCCGGCAAGCGCGATGGGCACGCTGCAGGCTAGCAGTTTTACAGCCAGCGGCGCACGGAGGCCTTGTAATGCAGATACTCGGCGCCGAATTTTCGCTCCAGGTAACTCTCTTCCTTGCGGATGACCACCGAGTGAATGAGCGCCATCGCCGCGGCAAGCGTCGCGAGCAGCCAAAGGCTGTTGAGCCAGATCGCGACCCCGAGCTGGAACAGAGAGAACGCGAGATAGATCGGATTTCGGCTGATGCGATAGGGCCCGGCCCGCACGATTACGGTGGTTGGCTTTCGCGCGGGAACCGGCGTCCCGGCCGCTCGGAACGTCGCGACCGAATAAGAGAGCAGCGCGATCGCGAGGACCACGAGCGACGCGCCAAGCGCCACGTCGAGCGGGCGGGGCAAAAATGGAAGCGGCACGACGAGCTGGAGCAGCACGCCGGTGACCAGCGACGCCAGATACACACGCGGTGGGCGAACCCAACCGAGATCGGGGACGTCCGTCATGGCCTGCGAAACACCACGCAATAGCTGTCGAGGGGGCCGCGGCCCGGCCAATCGTCGATGCGTCGCTGCAGCTGAAACCCGCTGCTGGTCACCTCGCCGATGACAGTATCCGCGGGAACCCCGAACTCGCCGCGGCTTAAGAAGAACGGCGGCGGGAAGTCGATGATGGCGAGCACGCCGCCTGGCCGCAACGCACGGAACAAGCTGGCGTTGATTCGCGCGGGCTCGGTCAGATGGTGATACACGCGGCGCAGCACGATCGCGTCACAGCACTCCGGAGGCAATCCGGTCTCGCCGCTGGACGCCTCGACCACCGTCACATTGTCGAGCTTGGCCGCCACTACCGCCTCGCGAAGCCGGCCTACGCGGTCCCGGTCGATATCGGTGGAAAACACCCGCCCGTCCGATCCCACCTCGCTCGCAAGGGCGAAGGTCAGCTCACCCTTGCCGGCGCCGACATCCGCTACTACGGCACCGGTCCCGAGCGTGAGCGCCTCTTTAAGGCGCGGCATCTCGCGGCCGTCGGCGCGAAATCCGAACCCGGTCCAGTTTCCGCAGCCCGCGCAGAGGGCGGACAGCACAAGCGCTGCAGCGCTTCCACGCATCCTTTGTTTGCCTTTGAAAATCGAAAGCCGTACCCTGCCAGTTCAAGTCGACTTCAAGTCAAGAGGGTGAGACCGCTCGACATCACGGAGGTGGCGCAGCGCTCAGGTGTCGCGGCGTCGACGCTGCGGTTCTATGAGGGGAAGGGGCTGATCGCTTCGGTCGGAAGGCGTGGCCTGCGCCGTCTCTTCGCGCCCGCGGTGCTGGAACGGTTGGCGTTCATCGCGCTGGGGCGATCCGCCGGTTTCTCGCTCGAGGAGATCGGGCTGATGTTCGCCCCGGACGGGCGGCCGCGCATCGACCGGCAGAAGCTCACGTCGAAGGCGGCCGAGCTGGATCGAACGATCACCAGGCTGAGTGCAATGCGAGACGGGCTACGGCACGCCGCGGCCTGCCCGGCGCCCAGCCACATGGAATGCCCCAACTTCCGCCGTTACCTGAAGTCCGCCGCGCGTCGCAAGTTGACGAAGTGATCGTCGAGGGCGCGGGGCCCGAGGCGATCGTCATGATCCACGGCTGGCCCGACACGCACCGCCTGTGGGACGCTCAGGTCGAGGCGCTAAAGGACCGCTACCGCTGCGTGCGCTTTACGCTGCCCGGATTCGACGCCGGGCCGAAGCGCGCCTATCCGTTCGAAAAGCTCATGGAAAATCTCGAGCGCGTGGTGGACCAGGCGTGCGCGGGCGGGAAGGTGACCCTGCTCGTGCACGACTGGGGGTGCTTCTTCGGTTATCAATTCGCCGTCCGGCATCCCGATCTCGTGGAGCGCATCATCGGCGTCGACATCGGGGACGCGGGTTCGCGCGAGCATCTGGCGGACATCGGTTTGCGCGGCAAGCTGATGGTGCTCGCCTACCAATACTGGCTTGCTCTTGCCTGGTTGATGCGTTCCGACGCGATGGCGCGCTGGATGGCGCGCAGGATCGGCGCCCGAAACGATCCGCGCGCGATCCACGCGCAGATGGGATACGCCTACGCGATGCGCTGGCTCGGCGTGGCAGGTGGGTTTCGCGGCATCAAAGTATTCAAACCGCATTGCCCGATGTTGTACTTGTACGGCGAGCGCAAGCCGTTCATGTTCCACTCGCGTACGTGGGCCGAACGTCTCGCCGCGCAGCCGGGCTGCCGCGTGGTTGCGTTCCCAACCGGGCACTGGATCATGGTCCAGCAGCCCCGCCAGTTCAACGACGCAGTGATGGCCTGGTTGGGAAGCTAGGGAAAGGTCTGAAAGCGGCGAATCGTCGTTCCCGCGAAGGCGGGAACCCATGTTTTCAAGAAAAAATGGACCCCCGCCTCCGCGGGGGCGACTTCTTCAGATCTTCCCTAGCGCGAAGCTGCGGCGTTGGTCACGCCGCAGGTGCGCAAGTCGGGCTGGCCGCCGGAAGCGATGCCTTCGAATAGCGTCCACAGGCGCTCGTCGACGCGTGCTTCGCGCGGGTGGGGCGGGTTCTTGTTGAAGCGGCCGACCGCGCGCGGGCCGGCGTTGTAGACCGCGTAGGCGGCGCGCGGCGTGTCGTCCGGGTCGCCGCTGCGCTCGGCGTAGGGAATGGCGTAGTCCTTCAGGTAGCGCATCAGGATCTGCGCGCCGGCGCGGGTGTTGTAGGCCGTGTCCCAGCGCAGGCGCTGCACGTCGTAGAAGCCGCGCCAGACGTGCTGATTAATCTGCATGATGCCGACGCTGCCGGACCCCGAGCGCAGGTAGCGCACCTTGCCGGCGTGGATTTCGTACTGGCGCCAGCAGCTTTCGATAAGCGCGGTGGCGGGCAGCAAGCTGCGATAGATCTTTTCGTGGGGCGCAGCGAGCGGAGTGCGTTGCAGCTCGGTCGCGGCGGTCTTGCGCAGCAGATCGCCGATTCGCCCTTCGTAAGCGCGCAGCTCGCCGCGCGTCGGTACCCATTGGTCGAGCGCATGGCTCTCGGCGGCGTACGCGCGGGAAACGAAGAAGTCGAGCAAGCTCCTGCCGGGCGGAGAAGAGGGGTCGGAGCGCGGGATCTGCTCGACGCCGAAGAGCGTGCCGAGCTGCGGATCGACCGCCCAGTCGTAGGCGAGCGGATCGTCCCCGGCGCCGGGCTTCAGGCTGCGCGCGAGCTGCCGCAGGCCGTCCGCGCTCAGCCGCATGCCCAGTCCCGGCGCGGCGCGATCGAGCTCGGCGAGCGCGTCACCGGCGTCCAGGAAGACAAAGTAGCGCGCATCGGCGAGGATCGCGCGCATTTCGCCCCAGGCCTGCAGGAAAAGCGCGCGCACCGGATCGCCGACGGCGCGCACTTCGCCGGAAAGGAGCGCGGCCAGCTCATAACGGCTCTCCAGCAGAAGCGTGAAGAGGCGCTGCCGAACCGCGCCGTCATCGTTGTCGAGCGCGAGCTGCTTGATCGTGTAGGCCAGGAATGCGTCCCACGGCTGCAGCGCCTGCTCGAGCGCGTCGAGCTCAGCCTCGGTGAGCGGCGCGGTGGACGCGTTCGCCGGCGGCGCGCCGAGCCACGCGTCGGGGACCTCGAAAGCGATCGGCAGGACAACGCCGCCCGGCTCGATGCGCGGTTGTTCGATCTCGAGCTGCGCCAGCGCGGCTTCGAGCTCGGATGCATGTTCCGCCGGCGCGACGCTGCGCACGATTTGCGTCACCGCGCTGCGCAGCGCGCCCAGGTCGTAGCTGAATCGCTCCAGGCGCGGATGCAGATGACGCTTGGCTGCGTCCCAGAGCGGCGCATTGCTCAGCCGCGAATCGATGATTTGCAGCCTTAGCCGCCCCCGCGAATCGAGGTGCGGAGCGAGAGTGAATTGCGCCGTGCCGCGCCAGGTGGGAGCGCCCCAGCAGTTGCCCGGTGCATCCAGGCCCCAGGCGCCGACGCCGGGTCCGCTCAAGCGCAAGCGTCCGTCGAGCGCCTCGAGCGTGGGCTTGTCGACCCTTAGATAGCGGCACGGACTCTCGCGATAGGCGAGCTGCCCGCCGAGCGCCGCAGCGATTGCCTCGAGCGGGATGCGCAACGGAATCTCGAGGCGAGCGGCACCGGCGCCGGTGGCGCACAGCAGGAAACAGCAGAGCGAAAGCAGTCGGATAAGCATCGCGTCTGCTCTCCATCGTACGAGCGCACCATTGCGAACTGTCTATCGCTGTGGAGCGACTTATGGAGCAGCCAACGCGTGCCTGTCACCGACAGGCGACGGTGTTCAGAAGCTGACGCGGCGGATCTGGGAAATCTCGTGGACTGACTCGAGGCGCGCGGCGCGCAGCGCGCTTTCGCCGCCCACCCAGTCGACGATCGGGGCGAACTGCCGGCGCTCGACCGCGGTCTGGCCGGGGTCCATCTCGAAGATGCCGAGGCCGCCCTCGACGGCGCGCAGGTACATGTCGGAATCGAGCAGGCGGGCGAGGAGCTTGGTCTCCATCGAGACGAGGAAGCGCAACAGCGGCTGGTAGGCCGGCATCGATGGCCGCACCCTGTTCGCGACGATACCGACGCGCGCTTCGCCTGCGCGCACTTTCGGCATGGAGAAGAGATCCTTGATGAAGGCCTCGGTCGCGCGGATGTCGATCACGGAGGGCACCACCGGGACGATCACGCAGTGCGCGCGCTCGAGCATCTCGCTCAGCAGCATGCCGGTGGCGCCCGCCGGCGCGTCGATCACGAGCTGCCGGGTTTCCGGCGGAACATACATCTCGAAGCTGCGCAGCCGGCCAAATTTTTGCGGCGCGCCGTTTGCCGCGTGGATCCTGGTCGACTGCGGCGAGCGCGAGCGCAGCCAGGTGAGGCTCGACCCTTGCGGGTCGTAGTCCATCAGCGTTGCGGGGATGTTGTCGGCCGCGAAGGCGGCCGCGAGGTTGATTGCGATGGTGGTCTTGCCGCAACCCCCCTTAGGGTTTAGCACCAGCGTCGTGTTCATTCTCATTCTTGTTTTATCGAGCAAGCCAACCAGCGCGGGACTACGCGGCCATGATGCTATGCCTCACTGCGAAAAGCAACTCATCCTTCCATCGGGATGCCGACGTCCTTGATGATCTGCGCGAACTTCGACGAGTCGGACACGATGAGCGAGCGGAACGCGTCGGGCGTGCCGGGCGACGGGATGCCGCCTTGCTCGACGAGCTTCTGCTGCAGCTCGGCGCTCGACAGCGCCTTCACCGCCGCCGCGTGCACCACCTTGATGTGCGCCGCCAGCACCCCGCCCGGCGCGAACAGGCCGAACCAGTTGTTGAGCTCGTAGGCCGCGAGCGCCGGGGTTTCGGAGAGCGAAGGCACGTCGGGCAGCGCGCGCACCCGCTCCTTGGAGGTGACGCCGATCGGGCGCAGCTTGCCCGCCTTGATGAGCGAGAGCGCGGCGGCGACGCTCGTATATCCCATGGTGATCTGGCCGCCCGCCAGGTCGGCGATCTGCGGCGCGGCGCCTTTGTAAGGGACGTGGACGATCTTCGTGCCGGCCAGCTTGTTGAAGAGCTCGCCGTTCAGGTGCTGCAGGTTGCCGATCCCGCTCGAGCCGTACGACAGCTTGCCCGGCTGCGCTCTTGCGAGCTCGATCAGCTCGGCCGCGTTCTTCGCCGGCACGCCGGGGTGCACGGTCAGCACGTTGGGCACTTTGGTGCCCAGGGTCACCGGCTGCAGGTCCTTCAGCGGGTCGTACGCCATCTTGCGGAAAAGGTGCGGGCTGATCGCGATTTCCCCGGCTGAGGCCATGAGCAGGGTGTAGCCGTCGGGCGTGGAGGTAGCCGCCAGGTGCGCGCCGATCATGCCGTTCGCGCCGGGCTTGTTCTCCACCACGAACGGTTGGCCGAGGATCGGGCGGATGTATTCGCCCAGGTTGCGCGCGAGAATGTCGACCCCGCCGCCGGCGGCGTGCGGCACGATGACGCGGATCGGACGCGAGGGGTAGGTTTCCTGGGCGAACGCGCTGCCGGCAGCGGCTGCAAGTCCGGTTACGATGAATTGGCGTCGGGAGATCATGAGCGCAAAGATAGCACCCATAAATCCTGCTTTACTGATCGATTTCCTGACGCGGGTCTACGAATCGGCGGGCGTGCCGCGGGACGACGCGCACCTGGTGGCCGATACGATGGTGCAGGCCGATCTCTGGGGACACCAGTCGCACGGCGTGCTGCGGGCGAGCTGGTATTTCGCAAGGCTGCAGTCCGGGGTGATGAAGTCGCGAACCGAGCCGCGGTTCGCGGTCGACGCGGGCGCCGTGGCGGTGATCGACGGCGGCGAGGGGGTTGGCCACGTGCTCACCCGGCATGCGGCGCTCGACGCCATCGGGCGCGCGAAGCGCCACGGCATCGCGGCGGTCGCGGTGCGCAACTCGAACCATTTCGGCACCTGCATGTACTACACGCGCATCGGCGCCGCGGCAGGGTGCGTGATGCTGCTCGCCTCGAACGGCGGCCCCGCCATGGCGCCGTGGGGCGGGACAAGAAAGATCGTCGGCACGAGCCCCTGGTCGGTGGCCGCGCCGGCGGGACGCTACGCGCCGCTCGTCATGGACATGGCCAACACCGCGGTGGCGCGCGGCAAGATCTACCTGGCTCGCAACCGCGGCGAGCGCATCCCGGAAGGCTGGGCGATCGACGCCCAGGGCCGGCCGACCACCGATCCGCAGACCGCCATCGACGGGATCATCCTGCCCATGGCCGGGCACAAGGGCTATGCGATCGCGGTGGTCATGGACATGCTGGCGGGCGTTCTTTCGGGCAGCGCGTTCCTTTCGGCTGTGCATGGCCCCTACGAGACCCAAAGCCTGAGCGGCGCCGGGCATTTCCTGATCGCCATGAACATCGAAGCGTTCCAGCCGCTCGCCGAGTTCAACGCGCGCATGGAACGCTTCATCGAGGAGCTGAAATCCGTACCGCTTGCACCGGACACGGAGGAAGTCTTCTATCCAGGGGAGATTGAGGCGCGCAACGAGGCACGCAACCGCAGGGAGGGATTGCTGCTGCCGCAGGAAACCCTCGCCGATCTCGCGAGGGTGGCGAAAACCTCGGGGCTAGCGAAACCCGCCTGGCTGTGAGGCGGTGAGGTTGGGAACCATGCGCAGGCCGGAGCGCGACACGCCAGCGACCATCACCATGGGACGCGCGCCTGCGGCGACCGGCACCCGATCGACCCATTCGAC
This sequence comes from Burkholderiales bacterium, assembly GCA_035649875.1. Classification (GTDB taxonomy): domain Bacteria; phylum Pseudomonadota; class Gammaproteobacteria; order Burkholderiales; family SG8-39; genus SCGC-AG-212-J23. The sequence goes on from DASRIR010000333.1 coordinate 25,608, forward strand.
GATCGGCTGGAACTGGCCGCGCTCGGTCGCCGACAGGGCAAAGTCGAGCTCGAAGATCCCGAAGCCGGTTTCGGCGGCGGTGACGAACACCTCCGAGTCGCTAATGCGCGCGACTAGCGACAGGTTGAGCGCCTTCAGGAAGCGCTCGAGCGGCTCGTAGACAGGGTTTGCCTTGCGCACGCGGTTCGCGACCACGCCGAGGCGGATGTTGTTGGCGCGCACCTTCCCGGTGAGCAGCAGGTCGCGGATGAAATTCGCGGTGGCGTGGATGTCGATCGCGGAAGGGGCCACCGGAATCAGGATGCAGTGCGCCCGCGACAGCATGTCCTGCAGGGCGAGGCCCGAGGCGCCGGCAGGCGCGTCGATCACGAGCTGTTGCGTGCCGGCGGGCACGTGCATGTTGAGCGTCCGCAGGCCGGTCTTCTGGGGCGCGGCGTTGGCGCCGTGGATGTTGCGCGCATGGGCCGGGCGCTGGCGCAGCCAGTTCATGGTCGATCCCTGCGGATCGAAGTCCATGAGCGCCGTCGCCATGCCGTTCGCGGCGAAGTAGGAGGCGAGGTTGGTCGCGAGGGTGGTCTTGCCCGAACCGCCCTTCGGATTGATCACCAGTGTGGTGTTGGTCCTCATCCCCTGCAGCAGCGTACGCCCGGGCATTGGGGGCCGGGTGTTAACTACTGCTCCTCCCCATACAGAATAGCGGGATGGACGACCTTGTAGCCTCCGCCGTGCGCATTGCCGCGGCCTTGAAGAGGCGGCGGGAGACAGTGGCGGTTGCCGAGTCCGCCGCCGGCGGACTTATTACCGCCGCGCTCCTCGCCGTGCCCGGCGCTTCAGCCTACTGCCTAGGCGGGATTGTGATTTACACCCGTCAAGCCTGGGCCGCCCTGCGCGACTTCGACGAGGAGCTGCTGGAAGGCCATCGCTCGGCAACCGAGGGCAATGCGCTGGTTCGGGCGCGCCTCGCCCGTGACCGTTTCGGGGCGACGTGGGGCCTGGGCGAGACCGGCGCGGCGGGTCCGACCGGCAATCGGTACGGAGATCCCGCAGGCCACGCGTGGATTGCTGTTGCAGGACAACAAGATAACGCTCGCAGGGTCAGTACCGCTAGCAGCGACCGCATCGCGAACATGAAGGCCTTCGCGGCCGCCGCTCTGCAGCTCTTCGAGGAGAGTCTCTGAGCTGGACCCTGATCGGCCCCAACGGCAAGCCGTATCAGAGCCGCACGCCCGGGACGCTCGGCGGCCACCGCCGCACCCGCATCTACGGCCGCCTCGACTGCCCGGCGGCAGCGCGTGCGATCGCGCGCGGCGGCTATGTCGCCCACCGCGTTTTCTTCCTCAATGAGGTTCACGCGCGCGCCGCCGGCTACCGCCCGTGCACCGTCTGTCTTCGGGCGCAATACCAGGCTTGGAAGTCGCGCAAGAAGCGGAGTGCGACGCGTGCCGGCCGGCGCTAAGGTGCGGTCATGAACATTCTTTTCTCTACCGGACCTTGTGTCCTTGGGCGCGTGCTGGTCGCGAGGAGCGAGCGGGGCGTGTGTGCCATCCTCCTCGGCGACGATGCCGGCGATCTCGCGCGGGACCTCAGACAACGATTCGCCGATGCTACGCTGCGCGAGGCGCAAGCCGAGTTGGCGCCGCTACTTTCAAAGGTGGCTGCTTTTCTCGCGCAGCCATCCTTGGGCCTGGACGTGCCGCTCGATCCCCACGGCAGCGAGTTTCAGTTGCGCGTGTGGCGCGCGTTGCGCGAAATCCCGGTCGGCGCAACCCTGAGCTACGGCGAAGTGGCCGAACGCATCGGCGCGCCCGGCTCTGCGAAGGAAGTCGGCGAAGCGTGCGCTGCCAATGTGCTCGCGGTGGCGATTCCCTGCCACCGCGTGGTGCGCAAGAACGGCGACCTGGCGGGATACCGCTGGGGCGTGCAGCGCAAGCGCGCGTTGCTGGTGCATGAGAGCCGTTGACTGGCAAAAGATCGAGCACGATCTCGACGCGCACGGAAACGCGGTGATCGAGCGCCTGATCTCGCCCAAGCAGTGCGCGGCCCTCGCGGGGCTCTACCCGGAGGAGGAGCCCTTCCGCAGCCGCGTGGTGATGGCAAAGCATGGTTTCGGCCAGGGCGAGTACAAGTACTTTGCCTATCCGCTCCCCGAGCTGATCCGCCGATTGCGCGCCAGTCTCTACCCTCGCCTGGCCGTCGTCGCGAACCGCTGGAACGAGGCGATGGGCATCGACGCGCGCTTTCCCGAGGAGCATGCGCGCTTCATCCAGCGCTGCCATGCGGCGAATCAGCGCCGCCCGACGCCGCTACTGCTGCAGTACGGGCCCAGCGACTACAACTGCCTGCACCAGGATCTCTATGGCGAGCAGGTGTTCCCGCTGCAGCTCACGATCCTGCTGTCCGCGCCCGGGCGGGATTTCGCTGGCGGCGAGTTCGTGCTCACCGAGCAGCGTCCCCGCATGCAGTCGCGCGCCGAGGTCGTGCCCTTGGGCATGGGCGATGCGGTGATCTTTGCCGTCCGGCATCGTCCGGTCCGGGGCAAGCACGGCGTCTACCGCGTGAATCTGCGGCACGGGGTAAGCCGCGTGCGCTCAGGCCGCCGGCATGCCGCGGGCATCATCTTTCACGACGCGGCGTAATCAGGAGCTGCAGGAAAGCGCCGAGCAGCCGGCTTTGTGCCGCGCCCATTCGGGGCGGCGCGCGGCGAGCTCTTCGTGCGCCGGCTGCTCCTCGTAGGGGCGCTCGAGCACCTTGAGCAGCCGCTCCATCACCGACGCGTCGCCGGCGGCGAGCGCGTCGATCGCGAGCTGCGCCAGGTAATTGCGGAATACGTACTTCGGGTTCACCCGGCTCATGCGCTCGACCCGGCCGCTTTCTTCCCTTGCCCGTGCGGCATATCGCCGCAGCCAGCTGGCGAGTGCTTCCCGGTGTTCCCTCGGCGGTTCGGCATAGAACGCCGCTTCCAGCGCCGAGGCATCGACCGAATCGAGCGGGACGCGGGCGAGGTTGCGGAAGAAGAGCGTGAAGTCGGTCTCGACCTGGTAAAGAAGGGCGAAAAGGTCCGACAGCAACTCGTCGTCGCCGGGCTGGCCGAGCGTCTCGAAACCGAGCTTGTGGGCGAGCGCGCGCTGCCAGCCCGCATTGAAGGTCTCCGCATAGAGGTTCAGGCCCGCCTCGAGCGGCGCAGGATCCGTCACGAGGGGCAGCAGGGCTTCGCCCAGCCGTGCGAGGTTCCAGTGCGCGATCTGGGGCTGGCTGCCGTAGGAATAGCGGCGCGTATGCGCGTCGGTCGTGTTGGGGGTCCACTGCGGGTCGTAACCCTCGAGCCAGCCGTAAGGGCCGTAGTCGATGGTGAGCCCGAGAATCGACATGTTGTCGGTGTTCATCACGCCGTGCACGAAGCCAAGGCGCATCCAGTCGACGATCAGCAGCGCGGTGCGCCGGCAGATTTCCTGATACCAGGAGACGTAGGAATGGCCCGGGAAATGCTCGGCGATGATGAAATCGGCGAGGCGCCGAAGGATTTCGGTCTCCTGGTGCGCGGCGTGGATCTGGAAGTTGCCGAAGCGCACGAAGGAGGGGGCTACCCGGCACACCACGGCGCCGGGCTCGGGCTCGGGGTGGCCGTCGTAGAACATGTCGCGGATCACCGGCTCGCTCGTGGCGGCGAGGCTCAGCGCGCGCGTGGTCGGCACGCCGAGGAAATGCATCGCTTCGCTGCACACGAACTCCCGCAGCGACGAGCGCAGGACCGCGCGGCCGTCGGCGGTGCGCGAGTAGGGGGTGCGGCCCGCGCCTTTCAGCTGCAGCTCCTGGCGAGTTCCATCGGTGGCGATGATCTCGGCGAGGGTGATGGCGCGGCCGTCGCCGAGCTGCCCGGCCCAGGTGCCGAACTGGTGACCGCCGTAGCGCGCGGCATAGGGCTTCATGCCCGGCAGCACGCGGTTGCCGGCGAGGACATCGGCACCCGATGGCCGCGCGATGCCGAGATAGTCGCCGAGCGCCTGCGACCACCCGAGCAGGCGCGGCGCCGCGACCGGCGTGGGGTCGACAAGCGTGTAGGACGCGCCGGGTACCTGGCGCGGGACGTTGTCGGCCACGGGATCGGCGGGCAGGTCGCGGACGAAGCTGTTCTCGAACTTGAGTTCCGTGACTTCGCGCAGAGTAAGGCGTTGAGCAACCGCGGGTTTCATTGCGTCATTGTGCAGCAAGCCGTGCGCCTACCGGAGAAATGGGACTAGGTCGTCCTGTGCAAAGGGGCCTGACCTCTCTTGTTGAAAGGGTCCTGACCCCTTTTCTTGTGGCTAAGATGCCCGCGATGAGCTTGCCGACTTTCCTCATGGTCAAGGGCGCCCCGGACCCGGTGGCGCCGTTCAGCCACGCGGTCGAGGTCGACGGCTGGCTGTTCGTCACCGGCCAGCTGCCCTTCAGCGGCGCTTCGACGGCTTCGCCCTTCCCCGATGGCATCGAGGCCCAGACGCACCGCGTGATGGAGAACCTGAAGCGGGTGCTGCGCGGCTGCGGCCTCGGCCTCGAGCACGTGGTGGCCGCGCGCGTGTTCCTTACGCACTTCGAGGAAGACTACGAGCGGATGAACAAGATGTACGCCGGCTATTTCGCGCCGGGCAAGCTGCCGGCGCGGACCTGCGTCGGGGTGACGGCGCTCGCGCGCGGGGCGCGGGTGGAGATCGACTTTATCGCGCGGCGCGGCCTGGAGCGGCGCCGGAAAGCTCGCCAATAAGGCGCAGCAGCGCGTTCGGCTCGTAGGGCTTGGCCACGTGGTGCTCGAAGCCGGCGGCGCGCGCCTGCTGGCGGTCGGAGTCGCCGGCGCGCCCGGTGACCGCGATTAGTGCGGGGCGCGCGCTGCCGTAGCGCTCGCGCAGGGTGCGCGCGACGTCGTAGCCGCTCATCTGCGGCATGCCGATGTCGAGCAGCACTACGTCCGGGGCGAAATCGAACACCGCCTGCAGCACCTCGGCGCCGCGGTGCACCCCGCGCACCTTATAGCCCTCGTCGTGGAGCAAGGCGGTCAGGCTGACCACCGCATCCGCGTCATCGTCGGCTACGAGAATCCGTGCTTGGTTCATCGAAAAATTCTACGAATGCGGGCTGCGGGAGTCAGTGCGGTTTTTCCTGCAGCAAGCGGCGAGCTTTGTCATCATCTTGCTACATGGCGTCGCGCCGGAAGACCATTCTTGTCGTTGTCGGGATCGCCGCGGCTCTGCTCGCCCTGAACTGGGTTTATCAGGTCGTCCGCAAGCCCGCCGAGCTCTTCTTCCCGGTCAGCGGCGCGCTGTTCAAGACGCCGGCGCAGACCTGGCGCGAATACGAGGGTATTTTCCGCCGGCATTCGACTGCGGTGATGACGCCCGAGCTGCTCGCCGCGCTCGCGCAGGTCGAAGGCTCGGGTAATCCGGTGGCGCGCACGCCGTGGCGGCTGCGCGCGACGCACGATCCGCGCGAGGTCTACCGCCCGGCGTCGAGCGCGGTCGGCATGTACCAGATCACCGACGCCACGTTCCTCGACGCCAGGCGCCACTGCATCCGCGATCACGTCGCGCTCGAGGACGAGTGCTGGTTCCCGAGCCTCTACCTGCGGGTGATCCCGAGCCACGCGGTCGAGATGACCTCGGCGTATCTGGACCGGCGCGTGGCCCGTGCGCTCGGGCGCCGCGCGCCCGCCGCGACGCTCGAGCAGAAGCAGGATCTCGCGGCGCTGATTCACCTCTGCGGCCCCGCCGCCGGCGAGGCTTACGTCCGGCGCGGCTTGCGCCTCGCGCCCGAACAGCGCTGTGGCGAGCACGATGCGCGTGCCTACCTCGCCCGCGTGCGCGCGATGAAGCGGGTGTTTGCCCGGCTATCGACATTCGGCTAGAGTCCGCTCGCCATGCATCCCGCCCTGCAAGGTTTCGTGATCGGCCTCGCAATCGGCGCGCTGCTTGTCTGGTACGAGTACTACGCGGTGAAGAAGCAGGTCGAGGAGCGCACCGCCGCGCGCCACGAAAAGCCCGTTTTCTCGCCGCAGGACAGGAACCGCGTGATGACCGTGCTGCGCTTCGCGATCTTCCTACCGCCCGGCGGCGCCGTGATGTTCTGGCTCTGGAGCATGGCCAACTGAGAGCTTGCGCGCCGCGCCGTCGTGCGCGGAGAGCAGGCGCAGCGCCTCGCGGTCGCCCTTGGCAGTGGCGAGCCGCAGCGCGTAGACCGGGCTGAGCAGCTTGGTCAACCGTGCCACGGCGAACAGAAAGACTCCCATGAGGATCGCCGGCGCCCACTGCAGCTTGTACGTGAGCCAGGGCACGACCACCAGGGTCGCGAGCCCGAGCGCCGCGAGCGTGGAAGCGCACTCGCGAGCGAACTCCGGCCGCGCGAAGTACAGCGGGTAGCGCTGCACCACCTCGGCCTCGTCGGGCTCGAGCGGCTCCCGCGCACGCGCGCGCAGCGTCTGCGCGTCGGCGGCGCGCAGCTCGCGCGTCAGCCACGCCAGGAAGGCGAACTCGGCCGCGGCGAACGCCCATGAAGCGGGGCGCGGATCGAGGAACGCCCAGCCGGCGAGCGCCGCCACCGCGATGGCTCCCAGCCCTTTCATGGCACCCATGATAGGCTCGCGCGGCCATGCCGTCCGCTGCGCTTGCGCGTCATCCCGACACCTCGTGCTCCGCTCTGCGCGGCATCGAGGTCTCGATCCGGCGAAAAGCAGGA
>DASRIR010000334.1:0-2595 GCA_035649875.1 Burkholderiales bacterium
GCCAGGGCAACCGCAGGCGCCCCGGGAGCGACCCCGCAGCGGCGCATTCCGACATCGATCTCTATGTAGACATCCAGGTCGCCCTTGAGCTGCCTGACGTTCTCGGCGTTGTCGACGCACACGCCGATCTTCGCCCGGCGCGAAAGCTCGGCCAGGCGCGCGAGCTTGGGCGCGCCGACGATCTCGTTGCTGACCAGCACGTCTTGCACGCCGCCCTCGACCATCGCCTCGGCTTCCGACACCTTCTGGCAGCACATGCCGACCGCGCCGAGCGCGATCTGGCGCTTCGCGACGTCCGGGCACTTGTGGGTCTTGGCGTGCGGCCGCACCCGGACTTTGCCCGCCACCGCGGCGTTGAGGGTGTTCAGATTCTTCTCGAACGCGTCGAGGTCGAGGACCAGCGCCGGCGTGTCGACGTCCTCGAGTTTCTGACCGACGCTCGCGGGAGCGCGCTGACTCATGCCCTTTGTCTTTTCATTGCAAACCAGAGTAAAGCGATCCCGACGACCGCGATCAGCGGCAGCGCGAGCAGGTTGACGCGCGCCCAGCCCGCGGTGGTGACCGTCATGCCGGAAGTGAAGGAGGAAATCGCCATCATGATGAAGATCGCCTGCTCGTTGGTGCCCTGCGCGCGGGCGCGCTCCTCGGGGCGGTAGGTCTCGGTGAGCAACGTGGTTCCGCCAAGGTACAGGAAGTTCCAGCCGACGCCGAGCAGTACCAGCGAGAACCAGAACTGCGCCACCGCGATGCCGGAGAGCGCGATCGCGATGGCGCCCAGGTTGCACAGCACGCCGGCGAACATCACCGGCAGCACGCCGACGCGCTTGATCAGCGGACCGGTGACGAACGACGGCGCGAACATGCCGATGATGTGCGACGAGATCACGAACGCCGCGTCGCTGTAGGGATGGCCGCAGACCTGCATCGCGATCGGGGTCGAGGTCATGAGGAAGTTCATCACCCCGTAGCCGATCGCGCCGGCCAGCACGGCGACGATGAATTTCGGCTGCGCCGCGATCTCGCGCAGCGGGCGGCCGGACGCGGCCTGCTCGGCCGCGCTCGGCGTCGGGATGCGGATGAAGCGCAGCAGCAGCATGGTGGCGAGCGCGAAGCCGATCAGCGCCAGGTAGGCCGCGATGAACTTCGGACTGAGCAGGCCGATGGTCCAGCGGCTGCTCGTCGGCCCGAGGATGCCGCCCACCAGCCCGCCGGCCAGCACGAGCGAGATCGCGACCGGCTTGAAGTCGCCGCTCGCCACGTCCGCGGCGGCGAAGCGGTAATACTGGCCGTAGGCGTTGTAGACGCCGAACACCAGGGTGCCGAAGCACAGCAGCCAGAAGCTCTGCGCCCAGATCGCCCAGGCGCAGATCAGCGCGCCGACGATTCCCCACAACGTTCCCATGGTCAGGCCGCGCTGGCGGCCCACCCTTTTCATGTGCAGCGAGGCCGGCATGGTGCCGATCGCGCCGCCCAGCACCCAGCAGGTCACCGGCAGGGTCGCGAGCCCGATATACGGCGCGAGCGCCAGCCCCGCGAGGCCGTTGATGGCGATCAGCGTCGAGTTGTTGGTGAACAGCAGCGCCTGGCACGCGGCGAGCAGGCCGACGTTGCGGCGCGTGTTGCCTTCGTTACTGTCTTTATATACAGTATTCACTCGAACCCATGGATGCCAAGGACCCTCGCTATCTTCGGGGAGCGCGCTCTTTCATGCAGGGCCGTTTCGAAAGCGTGGCGCGCGAAGCTGTCGACGACGGCTGGACGCCCGAAGAACCGGATCAGCGTGAGCTGAAGACGCAGGTAACAATCGAGCGCGCGCGCTCGATTGTCTCGCACAACGATTCGCCCGACGTCGGCTTCTCGCAGTCGATCAACCCGTACCGCGGCTGCGAGCACGGCTGCATCTACTGCTACGCGCGCCCGAGCCACGCCTATCTCGAATTGTCGCCGGGCCTGGACTTCGAGACCAAGCTGTTCGCCAAGACCAACGCGGCGGAAGTGCTGCGCGAGACGCTCGCCAAGCCGGGCTACCAGGTGAGCCCGATCGCGCTCGGCGCGAACACCGACTGCTACCAGCCGATCGAGCGCAAGTACCGCATCACGCGCCAGATCCTGGAGGTACTCGCCGAATGCGAGCACCCGGTGACGATGGTGACCAAGTCCGCGCTGGTCGAGCGCGACCTCGACCTGCTCGCCCCGATGGCCGGGAAGAACCTGGTCAAGGTCTTCGTGTCGATCGGCACGCTGGACAGAGCCCTCGCGCGCAAACTGGAGCCGCGGGCTGCGAGCCCCCAACGCAGGTTGGATGTATTGAAAGCGCTGTCCAACGCCAAAGTGCCGTGCGGGGTCATGGTCGCGGCGCTCATCCCGGCGCTGAACGACAAGACCATGGAGCACGTGCTGGAGGCCGCCGCCGCCGCCGGCGCACGCGAGGCGGCCTACGTCATCATGCGGCTGCCCAACGAGCTCAAGGTGCTGTTCAAGGAGTGGCTCGCCGAGCACTACCCGCAGCGCGCCGAGCACGTGATGAGCATCGTGCGCCAGATGCGCGGCGGGCGCGAGAACGACCCGAACTTCGGCAGCCGCATGTCCGGCACC
>DASRIR010000335.1:0-7293 GCA_035649875.1 Burkholderiales bacterium
GAACTGGTTGGTCAGCGGAAAGATGCCGACCGCGACGACCTCCATGCTGGTCACTTCGGCGCCGTCCTTGTCGAACAGCAGACCGTAACCGACCTCGGCCGCGATATTGCGGTGGAACTGGTAGCCGCCGAAGATCTTGAATCCGGTGTCATCCTCATCGCCGACATCGGTCTTGCCTACGTCGAGACCGACGTAAAAATTCGGCACCGTCGCCATTGAGGATTGCGCCAGCGCTCCGGTGGACACCGTCAGCGCGGCGGCGCTAAGCACAGCAACTAACCATTTCTTGTTGGACATTAGAGTCCCTCCTTTCGTGAGCAAAGCTTAGGTAAGTGTGTGATTGCCCGCGTTACAAAGGCGGAAATACGGCCGCTTTCGGCGCGAATTGGGGGCTGGGCTGTTGCTTGAACGCAACGCCCGTGGGCTCGGGTGTGAGGAATTTCCCGTCAGGACTACGGCTTGGCGAGCGCCTTGAGCGCGGCGCGGATCGCCTCGGCGACCGGCATGCCGGGTGACAAGTCCTTGACCGCGGCGAGCGCCTCCTTGTCGCTATAGCCGAGCGAGACCAGCGCGTTCACGACATCGGAGGCCGCGCCGCCGGCGGCGGTCGCGCTCGCCTCCGCGAGCTTGCCCTTGAGCTCGAGCAGCAGGCGCTCGGCGGTTTTCTTGCCGATGCCGGGAACGCGCGTGAGCGGCGCCGCATCCTGCAGCGTGACCGCCCGCGCCAGATCGTTCACCGAGAGGCCCGACAGGACCGCGAGGGCGGTGCGCGCGCCCACGCCGGAGATGCGGATCAGCTGTCGAAACACCGTGCGCTCCTCGAGCGTGGCGAATCCGTAGAGCGTATGCGCATCCTCGCGCACCACGAGGTGCGTATAGAGGCTCACCGCTTCGCCCGTCGCCGGCAGGCTGTAGAAGGTGCTCATCGGCACGTCGAGCTCGTAGGCGACGCCGCCCACGTCCACCAGCACCTGCGGCGGATGCTTCGCGCCGAGCCTGCCGGACAGCCGGCCGATCAGACCAGTCTCCCTCTCTTCATGCGAAGACCCCGGGTCGAAAGCGAACCCATGCGCGCGCCATGCGCGTGGCAGATCGCGCACGCGAGCGCGTCGGCCGCGTCCGGCGCGGGGTCGCCCGGAAGCGCAAGCAGGCGCTTCACCATGTGCTGCACCTGTTCCTTCGCGGCGTGGCCGTTGCCCACCACCGACTGCTTGACCTGCAGCGCGGTGTATTCCGCGACCGGCAAGCCGGCGAGCACCGCGGCGCAGATCGCGGTGCCGCGCGCCTGGCCGAGGGCGAGGGTCGATTGCGGATTTGCGTTGACGAAGACCTTTTCGACCGCGACTTCGCCGGGCGTGTGCGCGCTGATCACTTCGTTCAGGCCTTCGAGGATCGATTTGAGGCGCGCCGCGAGATCACCGCTGCCGGATTTCACGCAGCCGCTCGCCACGTAGACCAGCCTGGTATCGGAATCAATCACACCGAAGCCCGTGACCTGCAGGCCGGGGTCGATGCCGAGAATTCTCAGTCGACCACCGCCGTGGTGTACACGTCCTGCACGTCGTCGAGCCCCTCGAGCGCGTCGAGCAGCCGGCGCATGCGCGCCGCCTCGTCCCCGGCGAGCGCGGCCTCGGCGGTCGGCTTCATCGTGATCTCGGCGAGATCGGGCTTGAGACCGGCTTTCGCGAGCGCCTGCTTCACCGCCGAGAAGTCGGCCGGCGCGCACACCAGCTCGACCGAGTCGTCGTCGTTCCTGAAGACATCCTCCGCGCCGGCGTCGAGCGCGGTTTCCATGACCTTGTCCTCGCTCGTCCCGGGAGCGAACACGAACTGCCCGCAGTGCTTGAAGAGGTAGGCGACCGAACCGTCGGAGCCGAGGTTGCCGCCGTTCTTGGTGAACGCATGCCGCACTTCGGCGACCGTGCGCGTGCGATTGTCGGTGAGGCAGTCGAGCATGACCGCGGCGCCGCCCGGGCCGTAGCCCTCGTAGCGCACCTCCTCGTACGCCGCGCCTTCGAGCTCGCCCGCGCCGCGCTGGATGGCGCGCTGGATGTTGTCGCTCGGTAGGTTCTGCTCGCGCGCCTTCTCCAGCGCAAGGCGCAGCCGCGGGTTACCCCCCGGGTCGCCGCCGCCGAGGCGCGCGGCGACCGTGATCTCGCGGATCAGGCGCGTGAAGATCTTGCCGCGCTTCGCGTCCGCGCGCTCCTTGCGGTGCTTGACGTTGGCCCATCGGCTGTGGCCCGCCATGGTGCTTATAATTTTACGCATGCTGGTAGCCAAGAATGAAAAGACCTCGCTCGAGCTTCTGCCCGCGCTCGCCAATCGCCACGGCCTGATCACCGGGGCGACCGGCACCGGGAAGACCATCACCATGCAGGCGATCGCGCAGCGCCTGTCCGACATCGGCGTGCCGGTGTTCATGGCCGACGTGAAGGGCGATTTCTCGGGCATCGCGAGGCCCGGCGGCGGCAACGCGAAGGTGGTCGAAAGGCTGAAAGCGCTGAAGCTGAAAGCCGAATTCGCCGGCTGCCCGGTCGAGTTCTGGGACGTCTACGGCAAGGGCGGGCTGCCGGTGCGCGCCACGGTGTCGGACATGGGGCCGCTGCTGCTCGGCCGCATGCTCGGCCTGAACGAGACGCAGGAAGGCGTGCTCGGCATGGTCTTCAAGATCGCCGACGACAATGGCTTGCTGCTCCTCGACCTCAAGGACCTGCGCGCGATGCTGCAGCACGTGGGCGACCACGCGGCGCAGTTCAAGACCCAATACGGCAACGTCAGCACGTCCTCGATCGGCGCGATCCAGCGCGGCCTGCTCGCGCTCGAGAACCAGGGCGGCGCGCGGTTCTTCGGCGAGCCGATGCTCGAGATCGCCGACCTCATGCAGATGCGCGGCGGCAAAGGGGTCGTCAACGTGCTCGCCGCGGACCAGTTGATGAATTCGCCCAAGCTCTATTCCAGCTTCCTGCTCTGGATGCTGGCGGAGCTCTTCGAGCAGCTGCCGGAGGTCGGCGACCCGGAGAAGCCGAAGCTCGTGTTCTTCTTCGACGAGGCGCACCTCCTGTTCAGCGAGGCGCCCAAGGCGCTGGTCGAGAAGGTCGAGCAGGTGGTGCGCCTGATCCGCTCCAAGGGCGTGGGCGTGTACTTCGTGACTCAGAACCCCCTCGACGTGCCCGAGACCGTACTCGGGCAGCTCGGCAACCGTGTGCAGCACGCGCTGCGCGCGTTCACGCCGCGCGACCAGAAGGCGGTGAAGACCGCGGCCGAGACGCTGCGGCCCAACCCCAAGCTCAAGGCCGAGAAAGTGATCACCGAGCTCGGCGTAGGCGAGGCGCTCGTCAGCCTGCTGGACGAAAAGGGGCGGCCGACGATCGTCGAGCGCGCGTTCGTCGTGCCGCCGGCGAGCCAGATCGGGCCGATCGCAGACGCCGAGCGGCACCAGACCCTCAAGGCTTCTACGCTTTTCTCCAAGTACGAGAAGACCGTCGATCGCGAATCGGCCTACGAGAAGCTGAAGCAGCAGGTCCAGCAGAAGCAGGCGCCAGCCGCGCCCGCGAGCACGACGACTCCGACTTCGAACCCGGTATCCGACATCCTGCTCGGCAAGACCGGGCCGCGCGGCGGCCGCCAGTCGCAGGGCGTGCTCGAGGCGGCGACCAAGAGCGCCGCCCGCGCCATCGGTTCGGAGCTCGGTCGGCAGATCCTGCGCGGAGTCCTCGGCTCGATCCTCGGCGGCGGTCGCCGCCGTTGAGGGAAGGTTCGTACCGGGTCTGGGGAATTCTCTTTGCGCTCGCCGGAGTGCTGGCGTTCTCGTTCCGGCCGATCCTCATCAAGCTTTCGTACGCCGCCTCTCCGGTCAGCCCGGTCACGCTGCTGTTCCTGCGCATGACCTTGTCGCTGCCGTTCTTCCTGGCGATCGGCTGGTGGCTGCGCAACCAGGAGCCGCGCCTCACGCGGCAGGATTGGCTCGGTATCGCCGGTCTCGGCTTCCTCGGCTACTACGCCGCGAGCTTCCTCGACTTCATCGGCCTGCAGTGGATCGGCGCCGGCGTCGGCCGCCTGATCCTGTATCTCTTTCCCACTCTCGTGCTGCTGCTGTCCTTCCTTTTCCTGAAGAAAGTGCCTGGCCGGCGGGAGCTGATCGCTCTGGTGGTGAGCTACGCCGGCATCGTGCTCGTCGTCTCCAACCAGATTGCCGGCGACAACCGGCTGTTCGCGCTCGGCGCGGCTTTCGTCTTCGCTTCGGCGCTGTGCTACGCGGGTTATCTCGTCGCCGGCAGCCAGATGGTGAAGCGCGTGGGTTCGATGCGCTTCACGGCGTATTCGACCGTGATCGCCACGGTGCCTGCGGTCATCCAGTTCTTCGCGATGGAATCGACCGCGGCGCTGCACCTGCCCGCGGCAGTGTGGGGCTACGTGATCGTGCTGGCGACCGTAAGCACGGTGCTGCCGCTCTTCCTGCAGGCCGAAGCGCTGAACCGCATCGGCGCCAACCACTTCGCCCTCATCGGGGCGGTCGGGCCGGTGAGCGTCGCAGTCACGAGCGCGCTCGGCCTGGACGAGCCGTTCACCGCCGTGCAGGCGCTCGGCGGCGCGCTCGTGATCTTCGGCGTACTTCTTGTTTCTCTCCGGAAAGGCTGAATTATGGATCTCGGTATACGCGGCAAGACCGCGCTGGTCTGCGCGGCGTCGAAAGGACTTGGCAAGGGCTGCGCGGTTTCCCTGGCCAGGGAAGGCGTGAATCTCGTGATCACCGCGCGCAACGCGGACGTGCTGGAAGCCACCGCAGGCGAGCTAAAACAGCTCGGGGTGAACGTGAAAGTCGTCGCTGGCGACATCACGACGCCTCAGGGTCGCGAAGCCGCGCTCAAGGCCTGCCCGACGCCGGATATCCTGGTGAACAACGCGGGCGGCCCGCCGCCCGGAGACTTCCGCGACTGGGACCGCGACGCGTGGGTGAAAGCGGTGGAGGCGAACATGATCACGCCGATTCTCCTTATCCGCGCGGTGGTCGACGGCATGATCGCGAGGAAGTTCGGGCGCATCGTCAACATCACCTCCGGCGCGGTGAAGGCGCCGATCGCGGAGCTCGGCTTGTCGAACGGCGCGCGCACCGGCCTGCATGGCTTCATCGCCGGGCTTTCGCGCACCACGGCGCGGCACAACGTGACCATCAATAACCTGCTGCCGGGGCCGTTCGAGACCGACCGGCTGCGCTCCAACCTGGAATTCAACGCAAAGAAGACCGGAAAGAGCGTGGCGGAGCTGCGCAAGCTGCGCACCGACGCCAATCCGGCGGGGCGCTTCGGCACCATCGAGGAGTTCGGCGACGCCTGCGCCTACCTGTGCAGCGCGCAGGCCGGCTTCATCACCGGGCAGAATCTGCTGATGGACGGTGGACTCTATCCGGGCACGTTCTAGAATGCGGCCATCCCTTCCGAGGAGGATCGCCGTGAAAAGAGTGCTCGCAGCATTTGTCGCGTGCCTGGTGGCCGGCGCGGCGTTCGCGCAGGTCTATCCGAATCGCCCGGTGAAGGTCGTGGTGCCCTGGCCGCCGGGACAGGCGACCGACATCGCGGCGCGCGTGGTCGCGGAGCGCCTGCAGGCCGCGCTCGGGCAGCCGTTCGTGGTCGAGAATCGGCCCGGCGCGGGGGGGGCGCTCGGCTCGGACGTCGTCGTGAAGAGCGCACCCGACGGCTACACCCTGCTTGCGGCATCCAGCGGGCCGATCTCGATCATGCCGAACCTGCAGGGCACGCCTTACAACCCGCTCAAGGATCTCGCGCCGGTGAGCCTCATTTGCATGACGCCATTCGCGTTGGTCGCGCATCCGTCATTCCCGGCGAAGGATGCGAAAGAGTTCATCGCCGAGGTCAAGGCTAACCCCGGCAAATACACCTTCGCTTCGTCGGGCACCGGGGCCACTGCGCACCTGTTCGCGGAGTTGTTCAATTCGATGGCGGGCATCCAGGCGCGCCACGTCCCTTACAAGGGCAGTGCGCCGGCGCTTACCGACGTGATGAATGGGAACGTGAATTACGCGATCGAAACCGTCGCAGCAACCCAGACGCACATCAAATCCGGAAAGCTGAAGGCCTACGGCGTCACCACTGCGCGGCGCACCGGCGCCATGCCCGAGCTGCTGCCGCTCGCCGAGGCCGGCAACCTGCCAGGCTACGACGCCGCCGCGTGGATCGGCTACGCCGCCCCCGCCGGCACGCCGCGTGAGCCGCTGGCGCGGCTTGCCGGCGAGATGCAGAAGCTGCTCGCCACCGACGACATCAAGGCGCGCCTGGTCTCGCTCGGCCTCGATGCCAGGTCGAGCACGCCCGAGGAAATGGGCGCGTTCCTCAAGCGCGAGCAGGAGCGCTACGGCTCGATCATCAAGAGCCAGAACATCAAGGTCGAACAATAGAGGTCAGGCGCATCGCGGGCGCCCTCGGCGCCGAGATCCGCGGGGTTGATCTTTCGAACGATTTCCCCGTGCAGGCCATTCGCGCGGCGTTTCTCGAGCACGGAGTGATTTTTTTCCGCGACCAGAAGCTCGATCCCGCGCAGTTCATGGCGTTCGCGCGCAGCATGGGCAAACCCGTCGAGTATCCCTTCGTCAAAGGCCTCGACGGCTTCCCCGAGGTAATCGAGGTGAAGAAGCTCGAGCACGAGCGGCACAATTTCGGCGGCATCTGGCACTCCGACACCGCCTACCTCGACAAGCCGCCGATGGGTTCGATGCTGCTCGCGCGCGAGATCCCCCCGTACGGCGGGGATACGCTGTTCGCCAGCCAGTACCTCGCCTATGACGAGTTATCCGCGGGGATGAAGCGCGTGCTCGACGGCCTCGTTGCGGTCAATAGCTCTGCAAAGGCCGATGTGACGCGCACTCGCGAGGACATGGTGAAGGAGTACTCAAAGCACTATGAAGCGGAACATCCGGTGGTACGTACCCACCCCGAGACCGGCCGCAAAGCGCTCTACGTAAACGTCGGCCACACGCTGCGCTTCCGCGGCATGACGGAGCAGGAGAGCGCGCCATTGCTCGAATTTCTCTTCCGCCACCAGGTGAAGCCCGAATTCACCTGCCGCTTCCAGTGGCAAGTCGGCTCGCTCGCGTTCTGGGACAACCGCTGCACCCAGCACAACCCGGTCAACGACTACCACGGCCACCGGCGGGTGATGCATCGCATCACGCTCGCCGGCGACCGGCCGAGATAGAAAACTAGGTCTTGATCGTGGCTGCGCCTTTCAGCGCCGCCATGACCCGCTCCGGCGTCATCGGGAGTTGCCGGACCCGCGCGC
>DASRIR010000336.1:0-14556 GCA_035649875.1 Burkholderiales bacterium
CTGCGGCAGGATGATGAGGCGCGTGGTCTGCGCGCGCGACAGACCGAGCGCGTGCGCGGCCTCGCCCTGGCCGCGATCCACCGCGAGGATGCCGGCGCGCACGATCTCGGCGATGAACGCCGCGGTATAGATGGTGAGGCCAATGAGCAGGGCGGCGAATTCGGGGCTCACCGCCATGCCGCCGACGAAATTGAAGCCCTGCAGCTCGGGCACGCTGCTCAAGGTCGGGAAGAAGATGCCGCGGTTCGACAGGAACACCCCGGGCAGCGGCGAGAGCGCCTCGCGCGGTCCCGGCATTCCCTCGGTGATCAGCGCGTACCAGAAGAAGAGCTGCACCAGGAGCGGCACGTTGCGGATGAACTCGATGTACCAGGCCGAGAGCGTGCGCAGCAGGAAGTTCTTCGACAGGCGGGAGAGGCCGATCGCGGTGCCGAGGCCGGTGGCGAGCACGATTCCGATGATCGCGACCGCGAGGGTGTTGCTCAGCCCGACGAGCAGGGCGCGCAGGTAGCTGTCGGCGGCGCTGTAGCGCAGGAACGCCGACTCTCCGATCTCGAAGCCCGACTCGCGAGCGAGGAAGCCGAAGCCGCTCGCGATGCGCCGCTCCTCGAGGTTGGCCATGGTGTTCGATATGAGAAACCAGGCGACCGCGAGCGCGGCGCCGATCGCCGCTGCCTGATACGCTATCCGCCTCCCCTTCGCAGAGCGCCAGACCATATGAGCGAGCGCAAGCTTACCCGAGACGATCTTCGAAAGGCCGCCGACAAGTACAAGAACTGGGGGCGCTGGGGCCCTGACGACGAGATCGGCACCCTGAACCACACCCGGCCGGAGGACATCGTCGCCGCCGCGCGCCTGGTGCGCAAAGGCAAGGTGATCTCGCTCGCGCTCAACTTCGACAACCACGGGCCGCAGGGCGCGAAGAGCAAGTATCCCGCGCTCGGGCGCATCAATCCGGTGCATACCATGCTGCGCACCGGCACCGACGCCTATTCGGGCGTGCTCGACCACCGCGGCATCCGCGCCGCGGACGACATGGTGGTGATGCCGCTGCAGTGCGGCACGCAGTGGGACGGCCTGGGCCACATCTTTTACGGGAACCACATGTGGAACGGCTACGACTGCCGCGAGGTCACGTCCGCCGGCGCGCAGAAGTGCGGCATCGAGAAGACCAAGAACCGCATGGTGGGGCGCGGCGTGTTCCTCGACGTGCCGCGCGCGCTCGGCATGGACATCCTGCCCGACGGTTTCGCGATCAAGAGCGCCCATCTGGACCAGACCGCCGCACTGCAGAAGGTCGAGATCCGCAAAGGCGATTTCGTCATCGTCCGCACCGGCCAGATGGAGGCGAAGCTCGCCGCCGGAAGTTGGGACGGATACCCCGGCGGCGACGCGCCCGGGTTCTCGTTCGAGACGCTCGAGTGGATCCAGCGCACCCAGCTTGCCGCGCTCGCGAGCGATACCTGGGGCTGCGAAGTGCGCCCGAACGAATCCGAGCCCGGCATCAACCAGCCCTGGCACTGGATCACCATCCCGATCATGGGCATGACCATGGGCGAAATCTTCTACCTGAAGGAGCTCGCCGAGGACTGCGCCGCCGACAAGGTGTACGAGTTCCTGTTCGTCGCCCCTGCCCTGCCGATCACGGGTGCGGTAGGCTCTCCGACCAACCCGCTGGCCATCAAGTAGGAGGAGATCGTGAAGAGAGTTTTGCTGCTGCTGCTGGTGTCACTTGCTTCTACGGTCTTCGCCCAGCCCTACCCGTCAAAGCCGATTCGCGTCGCGGTCGCGTTTCCGCCCGGCGGGCCGGTCGACATCATCGCGCGCCTCTTCGGCCCGAAGCTGAGCGAGCTGCTCGGCGGGCAGACCGTGGTGGTGGAGAACGTGGTCGGTGCGGGCGGCAACGTAGCGGCGACGCGCGTAGCGAAGTCGCCCGCGGACGGCTACAACATCCTTGCGCACTCTTCGGCCTACGCCGTGAATCCGACGCTGATCCCGAACGCCGGCTACGACGGCGAGAAGGACTTCATCCCGCTCGCCATCGTCGCCTCGCAGCCCAATTTCATCGTGGTGCACGCCGATTTCCCGGCGAAGACGCTGGCCGAGCTGATCGCGCGCGCCAAGACCGACAAGCTCGCATTCGCCTCTGCCGGCAACGGCACTACGCCGCACCTGACGGGCGAGAACCTGTTCAAGCTGCGCGCGAAGCTCGATATCACGCACATCCCGTTCAAGGGCGGTGGTCCCGCGGCCGCCGCCGTGCTCTCCGGCCAGCCGCCGGTGGGCGTAATCGCGGGCTCGGCGCCGCTGCCGCATATCAAGGCCGGGAAGATCCGCGCGCTCGCGGTCTCCTCGGCGCGCCGCGTCACCTCGCTGCCCGAGGTACCCACGCTCGGCGAGCTCGGCTATCCGGGCATGGAGGACTACACCTGGGTCGGCTTCTTCGTGCCGGCGGGCACACCGGCGGACGTGGCGCAGAAGCTGAACGACGCGCTGGTGAAAGTCGCCAACGACCCGCAGATCAAGGAGCGCCTTGAGGGGCTGGCGTTCGACGTCACCGCCGCGCCACTCGGCCCGACCGCGGCCTATGTGAAGAGCGAGCTCGCCAAGTGGGGCAACGTAGTGCGCGAGGTTGGCGCGAAAATCGACTAGCGGTTACTTCGCGAGGCGCAGCCCCGAGAACTGCCAGCGCGCCTCGGGCGGGAAGAAGTTGCGGTAGGTGACACGGATATGGCTCGCGGGCGTGGCGCAGGATCCGCCGCGAAGCACGTACTGGCCGGACATGAACTTTCCGTTGTATTCACCAAGCGCGCCAGCGGTGGGCCGGAAACCCGGGTAAGGGCCGTAGTCGCTGCGCGTCCATTCCCAAACGTCGCCGAACGCCTGCGCGAGCGTGCCAGGCGCGGAGTCTTCGCGCAGCGCAAGCGGGTGCAGCGCCCCGCTCTCGACGAAGTTGCCCTCGCGTGGAGCGCCTTGCGCCGCTACTTCCCACTCGGCTTCGGTCGGAAGGCGCGCGCCGGCCCAGCGCGCGAAAGCCTCGGCCTCGTAGAAGCTGACGTGACAGATGGGCGTGTTGCGGTCGACCGGGACCTCGCCGTGCAGCGTGAAGGTGTGCCAGCGCCCCCCGTGCTTCTGCCAGTACTCCGGCGCCTGCCAGTTGCGCGCGCGCGCCAGGTCCCAGCCCGCGGAAAGCCACAGCTCCGGCCGGCCGTAGCCGCGGTCCTCGATGAAATCGAGGAAGTCGCCGTGCGTCACGGGATGCGAGGCGACTTCGAAGTCCTCGAGCCACAGGCGGTGGCGCGGCGTCTCGTTGTCGAACGCGAAAGCCGCGCCGGAATGGCCGATCTCGTGCAGGCCGCCCGCGAAGCCGATCCAGGTGCGCGCGCGGCCGCGGATCGGCGTTAGCGGCCAGTGCTGCTGGTAGGCGGGCTTCAGCGGATTGAGCGACAGCAGGTGCTTCACGTCGGTGAGAATCAGCTCCTGGTGCTGCTGTTCATGCTGCAGGCCGAGCTCGATCACGTCGGCCGGCAAGTGGTTCACCGCGAGCAGCGCGTCGTCGACGTGGCGCCGGTAAGCGAGGATCTCTTTGAGCGAGGGCCGCGACAGCATGCCGCGCTTCGGACGCGGGTGGCGCTCGCCTACGGTGTCGTAGTAGGAATTGAAAAGAAACCGAAACGCCGCATCAAAGGCCTTGTAACCCTTCACGTGCGGCTCGAGCACGAAGGTCTCGAAGAACCACGTGGTGTGCGCGAGGTGCCACTTCACCGGGCTCGCGTCCGGCATCGACTGGAGGGCACAATCTTCCTCCGACAGCGGCGCTATGAGCGCGAGCGTCGCCGCACGCACCGGCTGGTACTGATGTGGCTGCGCGCTTGCTGGCCTCGGATGCTTCGATGGTTGCATGCTTGCCTCTACTCTAGGCTGGACCGCCCGGCAGGAGGATCGTTCAGCCGTCCTGGTACGCGTCCCGCACGAAGCGCGGCGTACAAATAGCGAGAAATACCAGGTCATTGTCGCCGATGCTGGCAATGCGCTGGCGGCACGACGACGGGATAAAAACTACATCGCCGGGGCCGACTTCCCGCGGCGGTAGATCCCCGACTTCCGCGCGTCCCCTGCCCTCGAGGATGAGGTAGCGCTCCACGGTTCCGTTGACGCGGTGCCAGCGGGTGGTTACGCCGCGCGGCACGCGCGCGCGGGCGATCGATACCGCCGGGTCGTCAGGCGTATTCGAGAGCTCGGTGATGAAGCAGCCCTCCTCGAACCAGTACTCCTTCACCTCTGCAGAAGCTTGACGATGTCGGGCGTGCCGAGCGAGCGCTCGACGTAGCCGAACGTGCCCTTCTCCTTCACTTCGCGCGCCGCGTCGACCAGTCCGCTCATCGCCGAGCGCCAGAGGGAGGTGGCGAGGCTCACGCGCTTTACGCCCGCGGCCTGGAGCTCGGCCACGGTGAACGACTTGCCCTTGATCCCGGCCATGAAGTTGTAGGGCTTGGAGAGCGCCGCGCACACTTTGCGCACCGACTCGAGATCGGGCAGCCCCGGCGCCATGAGCACGTCCGCGCCCACTTTCTCGAAAGCCTGCAGGCGCTTGATCGTGTCCTCGAGGTCCGGCCTGCCGCGCACGAAGTTCTCGGTCCTAGCGGTAAGAACGAAATCGAGCGAGCGCGCAACCTTGGCTGCGGCGGCGACGCGCTCGACCGCGTGCGCGAAGTCGTAGACCTTGTCCTTCGTCGCGTCCTCGATCGAACAGCCGGCGAGGCCTGCGCCAGCCGCGAGGCGGATCGTTTCAGCCGCCGCCGCCGGCTCGTCGGCGAAGCAGCGCTCGAGATCAGCCGACACCGGCAGGTCGGTCGCTTCGACGATCGCGCGCGCGTGATCGAGCGCCTCCTCGCGCGTCACCTGCCCGTCGCGGCGGCCGAGCGTGCCGGCGTGCGCGCCGCTCGAAGTGGCAAGCGCCTCGAAGCCGAGCCCGGCGAGGATGCGCGCCGAGCCCGCGTCCCATGCGTTGGCGATCACGAAGCAGCTTCCGTGCAGCGCGCGGAACCGTCTTGTCTTCTCCGTCGGGGTGCTCATATTTTCAGGGTTTCGGCCAGCCCCGGCACCAGCTTCGCTCCGGTGTGCACGCGCAACGACGAGCCGGCGAAATCGTCGCCGATCGGCTGGTAGCGGCCGCCGAGGTGCTTGGCGAGAAAGGCCTCGACGATCGCCGAGAAAGCAAGGCGATTCTCTTCGCGCGCGAAGCCATGGCCCTCGTCGGGAAAGGTTACATAGGTGACCGGCGCGCCCTTGCGCTCGAGCGCCGCCACCATCTGCTCCGACTCGGCCGCGACCACGCGCACGTCCTGCATGCCCTGGACCACGAGAATCGGACGCGTCGCGCGCTCGAGGTTGAAGAGCGGCGAGCGGATGCGCAGAAAGGCGCGGCCGTCCTCGGTGTCCGGGTCGGCGAGGCGGTTTTTCCAGACGCTGAACCAAGGCTTCCAGTACGGCGGGATCGTCGCCATGAAGGTGAGCAGGTTGGAGATGCCGAAAATGTCGACGATACAGGCGAACACCTCGGGCGTCCTGGTCGCCGCGACGAGCGCGGCGTAGCCGCCGTAGCTGGCGCCGTACGCGCAGACCCGCTTCGGGTCGGCAATACCCTGCGCCACTGCCCATTCGACGGCGTCGATGAGGTCGTCGTGCATGCGGCCGCCCCATTCCTTGTCGGCCGCGGTGACGAAAGCCTTGCCGAAGCCGGTGGAGCCGCGGAAGTTGACGCTCAGCACCGCGTAGCCGCGGTTGGCGAGAAACTGATGGGTGCTGGAGAAGCCCCAGCTGTCGCGCGAATAAGGACCGCCGTGAATCGCGAGCACGAGGGGCAGGCGCGCGCCGGCCGCGCGCTCGGGCAGCGTCAGGTACGAGTTGAGCTCGACCCCGTCGCGCGCGCGGATCACGACCGGCTGCAGCGGCCGCAGCGCCATGCGATCGCGCTCCGCGTGCGCCTTGTAGAGCGGCGTGACGCGCCCGCTCGTGCGCTCGAGCAGCGAATACTGGCCGCTGCCGGTGTCGGGCTCGTGGAACACGATGATCCGGCGGCCGTCCAGGCTGCGGTTGACGAAGTCCAGATCGCCCCGTCGGGGGGCGTCAACCCGCTCCAGATCCTTCCGAGACGAGCTGTCGAGCGCGTGCCAGCGCCTGCGGGCCTTGACCGCGAGCGCAACCACGGGCTGGCGCGTGCGCAGATCGAGATCGGCACGCACGATATCGGCCTCGGGATCCGCAGCGAGGACCCGCGTATTGCGCGATGCCATGTCGACCGCGATGAGCGCCGCCTTGTCGCGGCCGCGCGTGTCGATCATGTAGAACGTTTCGCCGTCCGCGCTGAAATCGATCAGGCGCAAGCCGTCGAGATCGCCGATCGGAACGCTGGCGAACGGCACCCAGTCCTCACCGCGACGCTCGACGAGCTCGAGCGTGCCGTCGGCGCTGTAGCGGCCGCCAAGCCGCAGGCGGAAGCTGCTGTCGGTAATCAGCCAGGTGAAGCTGTTGTTTTCATAAACCAGCGTCGCGGCGCCGGTGACGACGTTGACGCGGTACAGATCGAACCAGGTCCGGTCGCGGCCGTTGTGGCGCAACAGCATCTCTTCGGGAAAGAGGTGGCTCGCTTCCTGGATGAACGAGCGTACGCCCTGCAGGGGCGTCAACGCCTTCGTCTCGCCGCTGCGCAGGTCCACGCTCGACGCGCGCCAGTTCTCGTCGCCGTTGCGCTCCTGGAAGTAGACGATGTGGCGGTTGGTGTAAGCCCACTCGTACCACCCGATGTGGCGGTCGGTGGCGTGCGTCACCTGGCGGCTCTTGCGCGGCGCGGCCAGCGGCGCCACGAACACGTTTCGTATCCCGCCGACCGGCGCAAGGTAGGCAAGCTGGCTGCCGTCCGGACTGATCCTTACGTTACTGTAGTCGCGCTCGAGGTAGTACAGCCGGCGCGGGACCAGCCCGCCTTCGTCGCGCGAGGGCGATGCCGCGCCCGCGCGCCCGAGCGAAAGCCCGGCGCCGAGCGCGGCAGCGCCGCGCAGGAAAGCCCGTCTACCGGAGCGGCTCGACACGCCTACAGCCCTACCCTCGCGACCAGGTGCGCGAGCTTTTCCTGCTGGCGGGTGCTGGTCATCGGGTACGTTTCGAGCCAGGCGCGCATAGAGAATCCCTCGTGGCGCATGAGGATCTGGTCGGCCTCCCATTCGGCGGCCTGACGCTCGTCGCGCGCTACGAGGGCGGCGGCAAGGAAAACGCGCGCTTCGAGATCGTCCGGATTGCGCGCGACGGCCTCGCGCAGATTGATCAGTGCCTGCTCGGCGTCGTTCTCGAAAAGGTAGGCCCGCCCGAGCAGCAGGTAGTAGAGGTAGCCGCCGTCGGGATTGAGCCGCAGTGCGGTTCGCAGCAGCGGGATCGACTTCGCCGGCTGGCCGGTGTAGGTATAGATACCGCCGATGAAAGCGTACGCGTCGGCATAGGAGCGGTTCAGCTCGATTGCCCGCTCGAGCGAGCGGATTGCCTCGCGATGGCGCCGCGCCTGAACCTGCACGAAGCCTAGCGCCCAATGGACGTCGGGAAGCTCGTCATCGATCTGCCGTGCCGCTTCGGCAAGCTCGAGCGCGCGGCGCCAGGCGTCGCGCGACCCGGCGGAGACCTCGTAGCGCTGCTCCATCGCGTAGGTCATCGCGAGGCCCGCATAGGCGCGCGCGAATTTCGGATCGAGCTCGACCGCCTTTGCATAGAGCGCGCGCGCCTGGGTGTTTTCTTCGCCGCGCCGAACGAGAAACAGGGCCTGCGCGCGCAGGAAGCAGTCGTAGGCCTCGAGACTGGTGGTGTAGCGTTTCGCGAGCCGCGCGCGCTCGGCTTCGCTGATCCTGCCGGGCAGCTGCTCGGTCAGGCTGCGGCTGATCTCGCTCTGGATGGCGAAGAGGTCGCCGAACGGCCGCTCATAGCGATGCGACCAGAGCTGCGCGCCCGTGCTCGCGTCGATCAGCCTGACGTTGATGCGCAGGCTGCCGGTTTCGCGCTGCACGCTGCCGGAGACCAGATAGCGCGCGCGCTTGGCCGGGTCGCCCGTCGGGCTGATCAAGCGCACGCCCGAGAGTCGCGACAGGTCGGTCATCAGGTCGGAGCCGATGCCGCGGGCGAGGTAGCCTTGCTCGGCACCGGAGCCGACGGTTTCGAACGGCACCACGGTCACGGTCAGGGCCTTTTCGAAGACTTCTGCCGGGTCCGGCACCGACGGCCCGGACGTATGGCGGTAGTAGAAGCCGGCTGCAGCGAGCAGCATGACCGTAACGGCAACCGGCGCAAGCCAGTGCCGGCGCCTCGGCGCCGGCGCGCTGCCCGTCGGCGCAATGAGCCGGTAGCCACGCTTCGAGATGGTCTCTATGTACGAAGGCGAGCGCGGGTGGTCGCCCAGCGCACGACGCAGCTTGATGATGGTCTGCGTCAGCGCCTCGTCGCCAACCACCACGCCCGGCCAGACCGCCGCGAGCAGTTCTTCCCGGCTGACCACCTGCCCGGCCCGGCCGGCGAGCACCGTCAGCACTTGCATCACCTTGGGCTCGACACGGACGACTTCGTCGCCGCGCTCGAGCTCGTTGGTGGTGGGGTCAATGCGCCACTGGCCGATCTGCAAAAGCATTCCTTAGGAAAACCATCGTCGAATCATCGGGACGCCGCGGCCTTTCCCGGCGATGGTATGCGCGAGGTTGCCATCCGGCAATCGCCGCAAAAGGAGATGAGATGAAACGCTTGCTGATCGCCGCCGTCCTTGGCCTGAGTTTGTGCTCGCCGGCCCTCGCACAGGAGTTCAGGATCACGCCCGTGGCCGAAAAGCGTCTGAAGGAGATCCCCCCGGGGCCGCTTTTCTGGCGCATCGAGACCTTTCCCACATTGGCGCAGGCGCAGGCTGCGGCCGGGCCCACCGCGCTGCCGGTGGAGGCCCACGGCAAGGCCTGGCTTTTCACGCTCGGGGCCAAGGGCGGGTCGAGTACCGGCGGTGCCAAGGTGGCGGAGGTCGGCCCGGTGCCGCCGGTCAGCGCCCCTGAGTACTTGCTGCGCATCAACTACACCGGCGGGGCGGCCGGCGTGAAGACGCCGGTGCATACGCACCCGGGCTCCGAGGCGTTCTACGTCCTCACCGGGCGCCTCGGCATGCACAATCCCCACGGCACCATGCACGCCGACGCCGGCAAGACGATGAACGGCCACGGCGCCGACATGCCGATGCAAGTGTTCAGCGCCGGGCCGGGCGAGTTGAACGCGCTCGTCATGTTTGTGGTGGACGCGACGCGGCCGTTCAGCTCGCCTGCCAGGATGCCCTGATCGTCAACGGATCGGAGGCGCGTACATCAGTCCCCCCTGGTTCCACAGGCGGTTCAGGCCGCGCTCGAAGCCGAGCGGCTTGAGGTTGCTGTCGAAGCTCTCGCCGTAGTTGCCCACCTGTTTGATGATGTTGAAAGCCCACTTATTGTCGACGCCGAGCATCTTGCCGATATCTCCGCTTGTTCCGACAAAGCGCTGGATGCCCGGGTTTGTGCTGGACGCCTGCTGGTCGATGTTCTTCGAGGTCAGGCCCATTTCCTCGCCCTCGATCATGGCGAAGAGCGACCACTTCACGATGTCGAACCAGCGGTCGTCGCCCTGGCGCACAGCCGGTCCAAGCGGTTCCTTGGAGATGATCTCCGGCAGGATGACATGCTCTTCGGGCTTTGGCGCGCTCGAGGCGCGGGTGGATATCAGCCCTGAATGGTCGGTGGTGTAGACATCGCAGCGGCCTGCGAAGTAAGCGGCGATCACTTCTTCGAGCTTCTCGATCACGACAGGCTTGAACGTCATTTTGTTGGCACGGAAGTAGTCCGAGAGATTGAGTTCGGTGGTGGTTCCGGGCTGCACGCAAACCGTGGCGCCGTTCAGCTGCTTCGCGCTCTTTACGTTGAGCTTGCGATGCACCATAAAGCCTTGGCCGTCGTAGTAGTTCACGCCGACGAAGTTCAGGCCTAGGCTAGTGTCGCGTGTGATAGTCCAAGTGGTATTGCGTGCGAGGAGGTCCACCTCGCCCGATTGCAGCGCGGTAAAGCGCTGTTGGGCGGTGAGTGGCGTGTAGCGCACCTTGGTCGCATCTCCAAATACCGTCGCAGCAACGGCTCGGCAGAGGTCAACGTCGATACCGCGGTACACACCCTTTGAGTCGGGAGACGAAAAACCGGCGACGCTCGTGTTCACACCGCATTGCACGAAGCCCTTCGAACGCACCGCGTCCAGCGTAGACCGCTGTTGCGCGAATGCGGGTGTTGTCGTAAAGGCAAGTACCAATAGCGTTTTCGTCACTAGTGCTTTGTTCACGACGGTTCTCCTTCGAGTAGAAAATCGCGCACCAGCGCGATCTGATCGGGTTGCAATAGGGTCGGTGCGTGGCCCACGCCGCGCACCTCGGCGAGCCTGGCCTTCGGGCCGCGGCGCGCCATCTCCGCCGCGGTCGGGCGCGAAACCACGTCGGAATGCTCGCCGCGCACGAGCAGCGTCGGACAGCGCACCGCGTCGTAGACGTGCCAGATCTCGAGATCCTTGTCGGGCATGGTGGCGCGGTAGGCTTCCGCGATGCGCGTATCGTAATGCGGCCGCCAGCTGCCGTCCTCGTTCCTGCGCACCCAGGTCTCGGTGAGAAAGCGCCATTGCGCATCGCTGTGCGGGCCGAACGGCGCCGAAATGCTGCGCACGTATTTTTCCGCCTCTGCCAGCGTCGCAAAGCTGCGCGACTGCCCGACGTAGGCCGCGATGCGCTCGAGCGAGGCCTTGCCGATCACCGGGCCGGCGTCGTTCAGCACCAGCTTCTTGACCGGAGTGCCGGCCTGGGCGGCGAGCGCCATGCCGACGAACCCGCCCATCGAGGTGCCGAGCCAGTTCACCGCCTCGACGTCGAGCCGCGCGATCAGCGTCACCATGTCCGACACGTACTGCGCCCACGTATAGAGCCTCGGGTCGGCGAGCCGGTCGGAATCGCCGCGCCCGGCGACATCCGGGCACACGATGCG
The DNA here is from genome assembly GCA_035649875.1 of Burkholderiales bacterium. Classification (GTDB taxonomy): domain Bacteria; phylum Pseudomonadota; class Gammaproteobacteria; order Burkholderiales; family SG8-39; genus SCGC-AG-212-J23. The sequence continues at coordinate 11,058 of DASRIR010000336.1, forward strand.
AAACCGCGCGCACAGCGCGCGCGCCAGCTCGTCGAAATCGCGCCCGGAGCGCGTAAGCCCGTGCACGCAGACCAGCACTTCGCGGTTGCGCGGGTCGCCCCACTCGCGATAGGCGACGCGGTGCAGCCCTGCCGGCGAGGCGCACTGTACCGAGCGCCGCCGCGCCTCTACTTCTTCAGCCATTGCTTCACGATGGCTTCCCGCGCCGCCTCGCCCGCCGCGTCCAGCGAGGAGTACTTGCCATCCCGCTTGCGCAGCAGCGCGAGCTTCTCGGACTTCAGGTTCGCCCCGCGCACCGGATAGCCATAGTTCGCATAGCGCGCGCGCTCGAGCGCGGCTTCCTCTTCGTCGTACCAGAGCCATTCCTCGACGAAGCCGAACGCCGCGTCTTCGAGCGCCGCATCCGGATCTTCGGGGCTCAGCAGCGCGAGCGCGCCATCGCGGAAGCGAAAGTAGGTATGACGCTCGTCGGTCACCGCGTACCCGATCAGGCTGCCGTCGGCTTGCGCGCGGCACGTCAGCCCGAGCTCGAGCCGGCCCTGCTCGTCCATGGTCACTTCCACCAGCGCTGCGGCGCGCTCGGCCGCGCTACTCTCGACGAGCTGGCCGTTCTCGATCACCGCGCGGCCGCGCTCGCCGTCGCGCTCCCATTCGGCCTCGACGCGCAGCTCCGGAAAATCCGCCGAGGCGGCGGCAAACGCGGGAAACGGGATGCCGCGGCGCGGCGTGAAGCGATACTCGAGCACGCCGCCGGCGTGATGCTCGGTGTAGTCCTCGGCGCCCTCGTCGCGCACCATCAGCCAGCGCAGGCGCTCGCGGAAGTCGTCGAGCCGCCCCGCGCCGGTGATGCGCACGACCGCGGTGAACACGCGTCCCTAGCCCTCGTACTTGAACGACAGCGCGAGGCGCGCTCGGAACTGGGTCACCCTGCCGTCCTCGATCTTGACGTCGAGCTTCTCGATCTCGGCGATGCGCAGATCGCGCAGCGTCCCCGCCGCGGTCTTGACCGCGTTGCGCACCGCGTCTTCCCAGGAGTTGCTGCTCGTGCCGATCACCTCGGTCACGCGATAGACCGTGCCGCTGCCTTTCTTTGCCATGGTTCGATCCTCTCCTCGTGGTCGCGGGAGACCCCCGCGAGATCATTCTATACGCGGCGCCAATAGCGCGGGCGCAGGCGGCGCTCGGCGTCCACCCGTACCGACCCCGGTCCGAGCACGACGTGCAGCGCGCCGTCCAGGTCGGTGCGCAGCAGCGGAATTCCCGCGCCGGCATAGCGCTCCAGCACTTCGCGCGCCGGATGGCCGAAGCGATTGCGGTAGCCCGCCGGCACCAGCGCCCACCGCGGCGCGACCGCGGCGATGAATTCCTCGCTCGAGGACGTGCGACTGCCGTGGTGCGGCACGAGAAGAACATCGCTTTTCGGGACCGAAGTGGCGAGAACGGCTTCGGCCGCGCGCTCGATGTCTCCCGTGAGCAGCATCGATGCACCGCGCGCCGCGACGCGCAACACGCAGCTCTGGTTGTTGCGGCGCATCGCCTCCCAGCCGGGCTGCGGGTGCAGGAACTCGAAGCGCACGCCGTCCCACTCCCAGCTCGTGCCGGCCGCGCAGCGGCTGCGTGCCGCGACCAGGGCGTTCAGTGCATGCGCTCGCGGCAGCGACGCCGCCATCGCCCGGACCTCGAGCGTCTCGAGGAGCGTGAGCGCGCCGCCGAGGTGGTCGGTGTCCTCGTGGCTGAGCACGAGCATGTCCACGCTGCGCACGCCGCCGGCGCGCAGGAGCGGCACCACGATGCGCCCGCCGCTGTCGGCCTCGGCACCGTAGGCCGGGCCCGCGTCATAGAGCAGCGTGCGCTTCGCGGTGCGCACCACGACCGCGAGGCCTTGTCCCACGTCGAGCGCAGTAATCCAGGCTTCGCCCTCGGCCGGCCGTGCCGGTGCGAGCGCGAACGCCGGCGCCATCAGCGCAAGACCGCCGAAACGCCAGGGCACGCCGCGCGGCGCGAGGATCCACACCGCGCCTACCATGGCAAGCGCCGCCGCCCATGGCGGCGGAACGTGCTGCTGCCATAGCGCGCCGGGAAGCGCGGCGCACCATTCGAGAAAGCGCAACAGCCACTCGACCAGCCAGGCCGCGCTCTCCAGAAGGAGGTCCACCGGGAGAATCACCGCCATCAAAGCCAGCGGGGTCACGATCACGGACACGAGTGGAATGGCGACCGCATTGGCGAGCGGACCGGCGACCGATACCTGCCCGAAAAGCAGCAGCGCCGCCGGCGCGAGGCCGACGGTGATGGCCCATTGCATGCGGCCCCACTGCGCGACGCGCCATTCGTTCGACGCGACGTAGAACATCAGCGCGACCGCGCCGAACGAGAGCCATAGTCCCGGCGCAAGCGGCGCCCAGGGGTCCGCGACGACCACGACCGCGAGCGCCAGCAAAAGCGTGCGCGCCGGCGACGCGATCCGTCCCAGCCAGAGCGCCGCCGCGACCACGGCGACCATATAGAAGGTGCGCTGCGCCGGTACCGCGAAGCCGGCGAGCAGCGTATAGCCCAGGGCGGCGGCGATCGCCGCCCCGGCGGCCGCCTTTCGCGCCGGCAGGCGCACCGTCGCGGCGGGTACGCGGCGCCAGCCGAACGCCACGAGCCAGGCCGCAAGGCCCGAGACGAGGGTCACATGCAGCCCGGAGATGCTCATCAGATGCGTGACGCCGGTGCGGTTGAAGAGCCGCCATTCCTCCGCCGAGATCGCGCGCTGGTCTCCGACCGCGAGTGCGGCGAGGATCCCGGCGGCCGGCGTCGCGCCGAGCTGCGCCTGGAAGCGATCGCGCACCGCCTCGCGCGCCCGCTCAATCCAGTCGAAAAGGCTGTTGCGCGCTCCGAGCTTGCGCTGCGCGCCCTTCTGCCGCACGTAGCCGGTGGCCCCGATGCCGCGCTCCAGCAGCGACGCCTCGTAGTCGAAGCCGTGGGGATTGAGATGCCCGTGCGGCCGGCGCAGCCGCACCGTGAAGAGCCAGCGCTCCCCCGGATGCACAGACCCGGCGAGAAGCGCGGGGCCCTCCTCGGCCCAGGGGCCGCGATGCCACGCGAGCAGCAGCTTCCCCGGCAGGCGCTCGCCGGCGGACTCGACCTCGAACTCGAAGCGCACCGCGCGCTCGCTCACCGCGGGCAGGCTCGACACCACGCCGACCACGTCGAGGTCGCGGCCTTCGAGCTCGGGCGAGAGCCAGTCCGCCATGCGCACATGCGCCAGCGCGGCGGCCCAGAGGAAACCGGCCGCGAATGCGAGCGGAATGACAAGAATTCTCTTTCTGAAGAAACCCAGGAGCAGCACCGCCGCCCACGCGAGCGACGGCAACTCGGCCTGCAGCTGCAGCGCCGCCGCGCCGCAAGCGAAGGCGAGCGCCGCCAGGCTCATCTACAATGCAACGCGCTTGCTTCCTCCCGGCTGACCGTGCCGCGCAAGTTTTTCCGCAAGTACCTTCCCGATCCCGAGGCG